>JACQEQ010000088.1 GCA_016200445.1 Gammaproteobacteria bacterium
ATCCAGTGCAGTTTTGAAATCGGTCATTTTAAACGCGGCCAAACCACGCAGATAATTACTCAAAAAATGTTTGGGGTTCGCAGCTAACAACACCTCGATGTGCGGCAATGCCGCCTCCTGCTTACCCTGCGCGATTAGAGAAAACACGATCCCGACTCGCGCGCGCAGATTACGTTGTGTCAATAACTGGCGCTGATCAAAATCAAGCGCCCGTTGGTAATCCTGGGCGGCGGCATCATGCTGGGTTGCAACGAAGGCCAAATCGGCACTTAACAACCACGCATCGGGGTCCGTGGGCGAAAGCTCTAGCGCACGCTGCACCCAGTTGCGTGCTTCGTCGACCTTGCCGCGCGCTAGTGCGACGTGCGCCGCGCTGAGCATGACTGCAACCGAAACGGGTTCTTGACTAATTGCTTGTACGATAGCCGCCTGTGCCGGTTCCAATTTACCCAGCGACGCTAAAGCTTCGGCGCGTACACCCTGCAACTCCGGCGTGCCATCGTGATCGTCAAAACGCGGCGGAGAGAATTCAGTCAATAATTTATCCTGCTGTCTTTGCAACAACATGGCACGTGCAATCGGCGCCGCGAGCTTTGCCGAGGCGCTGCCCGCTGCGGCCACACGCCGCAATTCTTTTTCCGCCGACTCAGCTTCACCGATGTCGAGATACAGCATGCCGAGCAACTGGCGTGCTTCGAGATTTTGCGGATTTTTTTGCAGCGCATTCTTAAATTCGATCATGGCCGCACGCCACTGATTTTGTTCCTGAAATAACTTAGCTTGTTGCAAATGATCAAGATCGGTTTTGTCCTGCGCGCAGGACCACAGCGCAATGCAAAGACCGGCAACGATGCCGCGTATCAAACCAAACCGTATAACATCCATATTCATTTAAGCCCTAGCCGGTTCATCAGGTCGTATAAAGTCGGGCGGGTGATGCCCAGTATTTCAGCGGCTTGCGAAATATTATTGTTCGCCTGCGCTAGTACGCGTTGCACCGCCTTGCGTTCAGCGTCGTCGCGCACTTGGCGCAAGTTAAATGCCTCTGCCGCTGGCGCATCGTGTTGCGATAAATCAAGATCCTCGACGTTGATTAGATTACCTTCGGCCATAATTACCGCGCGTTTGATTTTATTTTCCAGCTCACGCACATTGCCTGGCCACTGATGATGCTCCATGGCAGCCAGCGCCTCAGCACTGAATCCACGCAGCTCACCGCGCTTATGCTCCTGGCAATAGCGAGCCAACAATGCGCGCGCCAATACCAGCACGTCGCCAGCACGATCACGCAGCGGTGGTACGTCCAGTGTGATTTCACTGATACGGTAGTACAGATCTTCGCGAAAGCGCCCGCCCGCTATTAGTGCCGGTAATTCGCGGTGGGTAGCGCAGATCACTCGTACATCCACCGGAATTTCCACTCGGCCGCCGACGCGTTCAATCACACGCTCTTGCAAAAAGCGCAGGATTTTCGCTTGTAACGACAGCGGTAGATCGCCGACCTCGTCCAGAAAAAAAGTGCCGCCTTCGGCGTATTCGATCTTGCCCTTGGTTTGTTTTCCGGCGCCGGTGAATGCTCCTTTCTCGTATCCGAACAATTCGCTCTCCAGTAAATTTTCAGGGATCGCAGCGCAATTGATCGCGACGAACGGGCGTTGCGCGCGGCGGCTGAGCGTATGCAACGCGCGTGCGACCAGTTCTTTGCCGGTACCGCTTTCACCGAGGATGAGTGTGGTGACATCGGTAGGGGCGATTTTTTCGATCGTGCGGCACAGCTTCAGCATTCCAGGGCTGGCCGCGACAATTCCGGCCAACGGCGACTCCCGGATGCTTTGCGCCAAGCGGCGATTTTCTTCTTCCAACTCATATAAGTGAAAGGCACGCGCTACGATCAATCCTAGGATCTGCGCATCGACTGGTTTTTGATAATAATCGTACGCGCCTGCTGCGATGGCGCGCAGGGCGTTTTCGCGGTCATCGTTGCCGGTCACGACAATGACTTTGGTGTACGGCGCCAAACGCAGAATCTCTTCCAGGGTTGCAAGACCTTCACTCGCATTTGCCGGGTCGGGCGGCAACCCCAGATCTAAGGTCACTACATGCGGCTCAAAGCGCCGCAATTGCGCGATGGCGGCGCTGCGGTTTTCAGCCACGACGACTTCGTAGCTGTCGAACGACCAACGCAGTTGACTCTGCAAACCGGGATCGTCTTCGACCAGCAACAGCGTTTTGAGTTTCTCTTTGGCCATAATCCTAGAAACCTCAGTTGAACGTCATGCGCAGTGTGACCCCTTGGGTGCAGGGCAAGACGCAAGGAGGAAGGAATAGCGCGCTATTCCGACGACTTGCAACGCCGCCATGTGCACAAAGGGGCGCGCTGCGCATGACGTAGCGGTGCTCACCCAAAGAGTGAAGTGTGATTGGGCCACAAACTTTAATTTCATCATAAACTTTCTCGCGCCTTGCAGCGGTTAACTGAGGTTTCTAGGATACTCATCCTACGCGGGCGGAGTGTGCCGTTGTCTCGTTTTCGTTTACGCCGTAAACCGGTAAATTCAATGTAAATGTCGTGCCCTGCCCCGGTGCGCTTACGACGCTAAACCGGCCACCAATCGCTTGTACGAATTCGCGGCTTTCGTAGACGCCGATGCCCATGCCTGCATTGCCTTTAGTGGTATGAAATGGTTTAAACAACTGCTCGCGCAAAAATACCGCATCCATGCCGCAACCGTTATCGGTGATCGCAATACTAACGGCCGCCGTTTCTGTCGACACCTGCACCCGCACAATGCCCTCGGGCGGAGTGGCGTCTTGAGCATTTTGAATCAAGTGTTCGAGCACGGCGGCCAGGCGTTCGGGATTCGCCAGCACTACCGCATCGGCGCCATCCAGCCGCACGCTCGGCACGGGCAGTTGTAGCGCACGATGCTGCACGGCCTCTTTAACCAATGCATGCACACTGACACGTTTCGCATCGCCGGCCTCCATACGGCCTTTACGTAATTGACCCAATAATTTGTTCATTTTCTCAGTTGCATTCGCCACCGTCTGTATGGCATCGCTCATAAACTCTGGATTGTCGCGATGCCGCGCTGCGTTCGATACCAAGAGCGACAGTTGCGCGACCAAATTTTTAAGATCATGCACCACGTATGCAGAAAGCCGGTTAAATGCTTCGAATTGACGCGCCTCGATCAACGCTTCGTTAGACTCGCGCAGCGCCAGATGCCCCGCGATGTGCCTGCCAGTCATCAATAACATGTCGCGAATTTCCCAATTCAACGCTAATGGCGCGCGCGGCTGCGCCAAGACAGCGAATCCGAACAAGGCTGCGTGATGAACCAAGGGCACCACCGCCCAGATGCGCGCGTTGCCGGTGAAACTTTTCGGCAATACCAGGTCGTCGTAATGCTTCGGCGTACGCGCGTATTCCTCCAAATTAATGACCCAATGTTTCTCCGTCATAAACCGTAGCAACGGTTCATCGTGCGCCAGGCAGTCGCCGATCTGCACCGGCATATTCCAACTCGCCGTTGCAACGTAGTCGCGCCTCTGACGTTGATACAAGGCCCCTCCCGTGCTTTCAACCACACGCGTCAGTGCGTGCAGCGCGCGTTCGCATAGCGATGCATCCAGCGGTGCGCCGGATAACACTTCATTGATACGCAGCCATTCTTCCCGGTAATCGTATTTCGACCGGAAAAAATGTTTATTGAAAAATACCTTGGTACGCGCGCGCAGTTCTCCGGAAAACATCAAGGCCAATAACAATACGAGCGCGCTGAACAAAAACACGGTTTGGCCAACCGTGCCGAATTCGCCACCGACCACGCGGATGTAATACCCGGCCAGCGCCATCGCGAGCAAATACAGCCCCGCGCCGACCAAGGTGACCGACTGAAAAATCAGCTGGCGCGATACCACGATATCGACCTTCCAATGCGGATTCCGCGCCGCCGAAATTGCCAACATCGGTACCACCAAGGCGTTGATGTAGCCGCGCGCACCCCATACATTCGCGTCGATGGTGTGAAACAACAAGGCTTCGGCGTACATGTAAAAATCGAATGCGAATGCCCCGCCGACGCCCAGGCAAAGAAATTTTATGGCCCAACGCTGCTCTGCCGGCGTGCCACGAAAAATCTGCTCGATGAATCAAGAAACATCAGCAACCCGGCATCACGGGCTAATTCCACAGCAAACCAGATGCGCGGCGACACACCGAACCCGCGCACCGAGTACACCTGCCAGGCAAGCGCCGCAGCCCACAGCGCACTGCTGCTGGCAGCCGCAATCACCGCCAGACCCACCTGTTCGCCGCGCTGGTTTATCGCCATCAGCGTTGCCAACAGTGCATAGGCAATGGCGGCAAACACATAGCCGGATAAGGCAATATCTACCATGAACACAACCTGGCGCTTTTGCGAACGAAGGTACGATGGAACAGTAAATCATGCAGAAATGAATACGACGCCAGCAGAGACATGGCTGTGATGTGCGCACCGCACAGTGGCGCGTAGTGAATCAAGATGGAATCAGCGCGCACCCTGACCAAACAAGATGACCTCACCAGTTTGCAGAAGGACGGTCAAATCTAAGAATAGGTTATGATTTTTAGCGTAGTACAAGTCGTACTGTAATTTTTCCATGGCGTCATTTTCAGAAGCACCATAGGGGTAGCGTATTTGCGCCCACCCGGTGATGCCGGGTTTAACGCGATGCCGCTCGGCAAAATACGGGATAGTCACGGAGAGTCGTTCGACGAATTCAGGACGTTCTGGACGCGGGCCAACAAAACTCATGTCACCGCGCAGCACATTGAAAATCTGCGGCAGTTCGTCGATCCGCACCTTGCGGATGAAATTACCGACGCGCGTGGCACGCACATCGTTCTTCTGCGCCCAGCGTGCTTTACCGTCTTTTTCTGCGTCCACAATCTTGCAGCGGGCTTTGCCCAAAACCATCGGAAAAAATCATCCAGCTGGGGTGCATGCAATCCAAGCGCAGCTTGCCGGTTTCACGCTCAAAAAATGTTTGCAGGTCGACAACTTCAATACCGCTCATTTTACAGTCGAGCAACTCGTGTACCGGAAAACCTCGCCGCCGGTCATCCATCGCCACAACCACTTCGTCGGCTTCATAGCGCTGCGCCAGTTCGATCATTTTGGCTTCGCCAGCAATGATGCGTTCTTTGTCGACGAAATCTTCTTCGCCATTGATACTCACAAAACCGAGGATGTAAAATCCGCGATGATCCACCCGCCGGCGCAACTGCGCCATGGTTGCTGCGCGTTTACCGGAGCCAAGTACCAGGATTCGACGTTTAAAAGTATCTTGGTCGAGTACCGCAAAAAACGCGGTGCGGGAAATCGCCACGCCAATAAATGACAATACCAGCGCTATCCCTAATACGCCGCGCCCCATGAACAAGTCGGGCAAGACATAAAACACTAAGCTGATCATCAGCATGGCCATAGCGAAACTGATGCCGATGCGCACTAAAATTCCGGAAATGCCTTCGCGAAACGAGCGCTTGTAGAGCCCCATCGATATCGCCGAAATCAGCATGACGCTGGCAAACAATAACGCCTTGGGCGCAACCGCACCGAAGCTTTGCGCCACGGCAGTGCTGCTGCTGCCGAAAAAACGCGCCTCGACGCCTAACATCGCCGATAGCGCGTAAATACCGAATTCAATCAACGCCAGGAGAATGAAAGGTGCGGGTATATACTGTTTAAACAAACGAACCGTTGCCATCGTGCCCACAAACCTCAAGGTTAAGGCTGCTCTTTGGGTTAATCGTAAGGCCGTCATGGGGATACCCTCCGATGAGCGCGACTCGCACACGCGCGGGATGACAACCTAGCCGATCAAGCCCATCCCAATTATCGACACCCGCGCCATGTTCTGAACTTGCGGGTGATCCACATATCTATGATGTACGGTTACAAATGTACGGAAACGGAGTACTTGTTTGAAAATTTCTGCAACTGTGAATACGCGCAAATTGAAGCTGCCTATGGTAGCAAAAAGTTTGCGGATATGTGCTTGAGTAATATTACTTAGCGCACAACCGCAATAATTCACATCGCAGCACAATCCGCCGATATGATCCTGCGGCCACTGCATTATTCACCTGCAATTCGCCTATTGCGGGGCTGTGGATAAACAACCTGATGCTATAATCGCCAGCTTGCAATGATGCACTGCAACGAGTTCGAACCGTGTACGAAGCGTTTTATAAACTCACTGCCAAACCCTTCCGCCTCAGCCCGGACCCACAATTTTTTTATCCGAGCGCGGGCCACAAACGCGCATTGTCGTATTTATTGTATGGCCTCAACCAAGCTGAAGGTTTTGTAGTTATTACAGGCGCCCCCGGCACCGGCAAAACCACGCTGGCGCATAAACTGTTATCGCAAATCGACCCCCAGAGCGTGGTTGTCGCGCACTTGGCTTCTACACAGATCGAAGCTGAGGATTTACTGCGTTTGGTCGCCGCTTCGTTCAAGTTACGTAGTGAACATGTTTCCAAAGCGGGCCTGCTCAAAGATATTGAATCGTTTTTGATGGCACGGGCACGCGAACGTAAGCGATGCTTGTTGGTGGTTGACGAAGCACAAAACCTGCCGCCGCGCTCGATTGAAGAGTTACGCATGTTGTCGAATTTCCAGATCGGCAACAAAGCCTTGATGCAAGTGTTCCTGCTCGGACAAGAACAATTCCGCGTGATGCTGGACAGCCCGCATTTCGAACAGCTACGCCAACGCGTGATTGCTGATTACCACCTGCACCCGCTCGATGCGGAAGAAACCCAGCGCTATATCGAAGCACGTTTGCAACATGTCGGCTGGCAAAACGACCCGCAATTCGACGCCGGCGCACACGCGATGATTTTCGAATACACCGGCGGTTTGCCGCGGCGCATCAACATGTTTTGTGATCGCCTGTTTCTGTATGGGTATCTCGAAGGTTTGCATACGCTGACCCACGCTAATGTATGCAGCGTCATTGCCGAAATGAATAACGAAATTTTGCCGCGCAGCAGCAACGTCGTGTTTACGCCTAGCGATCCACCCAGCGAACGCGTGGCCGCACCAGAACCGGTTAAACCACAGGCGACGGTTTCATCGATACCACCTGTCGCCGCACCGGCAACAGCGGCTGTGGCAAGTGCAGCAAGGCCCGCAAAAGAAACCGTGACTGCCCTGAAATCCGGAACAGCAGCCACAGCCGCCGCGCGGCGTCCGGTGCCTGCAACTGAACCTGCCGCTACTGAAAAACCACGCCTTCACGCAGTGCGGAATGTCACTAGCGTGCAACCTGGCCAGACCACGCCCGATACTACGATGGAAGAATTTCTACTCACTGATGAACGTGGACCGCCCCCCTCATTCGATACCGAGCGCGTATTTTCGAGCACAACGCGGTCGCTGGCGGGAACTGAATCACGCTGGTTATTGATGATCGTGATTACCTTTGTGACTCTGGGCGTTCTCGTTGCTTGGTTTTATCCATCGATTCATAGTGCCTTTCAGCAAACTACTTCACCGCATCAGGAAAACCGCACGGCCACTCCGAGCGAGTCCACTGATCCACCCAGCAAATTAGCGCAAGAAATCACTGATCCAAGCGAGAATATCCTGACAGAAAAACGCATCTTGGTGTCGCCTCCTACTGAAGTCAGACCCAAAGAATTCGCCGGTGTGGCAATCGATACGCCGCATGAAGACACAGAGCCGGAAGTACACCCCAAAGCAGAACACCCAGCAGCAACTACCCTGGTTGATGGCAAAAAAGCGCTGCCACCATCCGCTGGGATAGCGCCAATAAGCAGCACACCAGAATCGAAACTCACGGCCAAGCCGACGCCCGCGCCGAAACTTAGCGCAGTGCCACAATCTGCGTCACTACCGGCACCGGCTCCCAAGTCACCGGCTGTAGTAGCGGCCACTAAAACTGCAATGGCGGCGGCTGGGGAGACAACGACTTCAGAAAATTTACTTTCGCAACGAGAATTGGCACTGCTGGTCCTGAAGTTCTCTCGCTACTATGAAGAAGGCAATCTGGCTCAGTTCCTAGACTTATTCGATCCGCAAGTACGCACTGAAGACAGCAATTCTATCGATGCGATACGCAACGACTACGCCGACTTATTCAAGAAAACCGCCGTTCGGCAAATTTTGCTGGGTGACATTCGCTGGGAGAACGACGGTCATCAAGCGCAGGGCACAGGACCGTTCGAGGTACGCATCGGCGTCGCCGTAGGTGAACCGGTGCGCTCTCTCAAAGGAGACATAACCTTCCATATTCAAAAAAAGGCTACAGGTCTTGTCATTATCGCGCTTTACCACACGCCCCATTAGATTAATGGCATGAGCATACAACTCATCTCGCATCGCATTTGTCTGGCCGCTGTACTCGCACCCCTCTTGTTCTGCGCTACCGCATTGGCTGCCCCGCTTAACAGTTTATTGGATTCCAAAGCCTTCGATATCATTCCGGAGGAATCGCACGATTTTTTCGGTAATCTCGATGAGCAGAATGCCCGCGCCGCACAGGAAAACGAGGCTATTTTTGCGCGTGGCCGCATGGCTTTCTTGTTTGGTTATCACGATCTGGCACGTGAACTGTGGCTGCCGCTGGCCAATGATGGTTATGCCAAAGCACAGGCTAATCTGGGCTGGATGTATCAAACCGGAAAAGGCATGCCGAAGGATTTAAAAAAAGCCGTTGAGTGGTACCTGAAGGCGGCCAAGCAAGACCACGTGATCGCCAAGAATAATCTGGGTGTGATGCATGAAAATGGCTGGGGCACCAAAAAAAACCTCAAGCGCGCAGCCTATTGGTACCGTGAGGCGGCCAGCACCGGCTATTCCTACGGCCAATACAATTTCGGCAAGATGCTACTCGAAGGCGCAGGTGTAGACAAAAACCCGAAAGAAGCCGCCTATTGGCTCGGTCTTGCCGCATTGCAAGGTGTTGATGAAGCTAAAGGGTTATTAATCAATAAAACCAAGTGGGGCACCGACCAAATCCAGCCTGCCGTCACCAAGGCGACCGCTCCTGTTATTCCAGCCAAGCAACAACAAGTCAAAGAAATACTGCGCGAGCCCTGGGTATTAAGCCAGTCTGCCAAAAGCTATACGTTGCAGCTCCTAAGTAGCAAAGAAGAACACGTGGTCAACGACTATCTGAATAATCCAGCAATACCTGACCCCACCGCGTACTACAAAGCTAATGTGCTAGGTGAAGATTGGTATTCAGTCGTATATGGGGTGTTCCCAAGTTTCGAAGCGGCGCAACAGCACTTGCGTATATTGCCGGTAGGATTGCTACGTTACAAACCCTGGATACGCACCTTCGCAGATGTACAACGGGCAATCAAAGCGCCGGTGGAATAGCGACCAACCATTGCTACGCGCGCCGTCTGCACAGAAAATTTCACGGCACTCATGTTTAAACCAACCGGCCGCAGCCTCTATCACCTGCTATTTTTTTAACGCTTGCACGGATTACTCTGTTTCTGTGATGTTCAAATAATTCTGTTCCGTCACTACTCCAGAAAAATCACCTGAATAGCATGGTAAAACGGTTACTTAATGGACTTTTCCAGCTGCGACAAACTTACACCTACCACCAACACACCGAGGGCTTTACCTTCAGCATTGACTGGAACTGAAATCTGAATTGCATAGGTTTGGCTGGATTCATCAAATTCAGGTGCGCCTTGCCAAGCTGCACCGGTGGTAAACGGCACATCGAATTTAGGTACGCCTTTATGGATATAGCTGCTGGTTTTTTCGACAAACGCAACTTTCTCGCCGGCAGCTGCGCTTAAGAATGCTTCACTGTAGAGGCTTTGACTGCCCTCAAGTTTGGCTTTGAGAAACACCGCCGCTTCGTTGGATTGAAATTCTGCAATCAGCGGATCCGAACGCCGCGTCGTTTTCCATTTTGGATTGTCCATCCCCGCGATTGGACCCTTGGCATTTTGTGCCTTAGTCGCATTCACGATCACCGGGTTTGACGCCCAGGTTGCCACCAGCATCTTCTGCTTGTCCATTGCCGCCTGAACGGCCGGGGTGATATCAAATTTTGCAGCTGCATGGGCCGACATTAACGGTAGCAATACAGACATCCCGAACAACGTGAAAAACACGCCCGATCGTTTCATAATTTTTCCTCGTGTGTGGGTAAATCCCAGCTCGACTGAGCGCCGAACCAATGCAGGGCTAGTATCCGAATTAGGACACTGAGTGCTTATCGACAGGTGGCTTGGAGAAGTTTAGTACGAATTTTTTAGGTCAAAACAGGGTCCAAACACGAGGTGTATAACAACAAACAAGGACAGAGGCCCCCCTGAAGGGGTTGGGTGGTTGCAATAGTGATAGAAGGTGTCATCCTCGTCCGCTATGCGTCCATCCCTCCTTGAAAATAAGGAGGAGAGTTATTTATTAACGTGTCAGCGCGACGATACACACATCCATAAGTGCACTGGGAAACAATCCCAGCGCGAGTACCGCAAGACCGTTGGCGCTCAATACCAAACGCAGGTCAAAGTTGACACGCAAGGGTGCAGTGTCGGTAGGCTTGTCGAAGTACATCAGCTTGATGATGCGCAGGTAGTAGAACGCGCCGATGATCGAGAACACTACCGCCATGATGGCAAGCCAGGTGAGATTCACATCGACCACCGCTTGCAGCACCGACAGCTTGGCGTAGAAGCCTAAGGTGGGCGGCACGCCGGCCATCGAGAACATCAGAATCAACATCAGGAACGCGTACCACGGGCTGCGCACGCTCAGGCCTTTGAAATCTTCCAGACGGTCGGCTTCGAAACCGGCTCGACTCAGCAT
>JACQEQ010000085.1 GCA_016200445.1 Gammaproteobacteria bacterium
CGCAACACCGCGCGGTTTTTACTTGCGAACCTGGCCAGCTTCGACCCGGCGCAACACACCGTGCATATCAACGACATGTTGCCGCTCGACCGCTGGGTCGTCGAACGCGCGGCACACCTGCAGCGCGAAGTAATCGCCGCGTACGCAAGCTATGAGTTCAATCTGATTTACCAAAAAGTACACAACTTCTGCGCGGTGGATCTGGGCAGGTTTTATCTCGACGTCGTCAAAGACCGCCAGTACACCACGCGCGCCGACAGCCGCGCGCGCCGCTCCTGCCAGAGCGCGATGTATCACATCATTGAAGCGATGACGCGCTGGCTGGCGCCGATCTTGAGTTTCACCGCTGAAGAACTCTGGCGCTACTTGCCCGGCCCGCACGACGCCTCGGTATTTTTCGAGACCTGGTACGTATTACCTGAACAGTTGACCGGCGAATCCAGCCTCGCCTATTGGGCCGATGTGATGGCGGTACGTATTCAGGTCAATAAAGAACTCGAACGTTTGCGCGTCGCGGGCCAGATCGGCTCGGGCCTGGATGCGGAAGTCGATGTGTATTGCGACGCTGAATTACATACCGCACTCACGCGCCTGAGTGATGAATTGCGTTTCGTGCTGATCACCTCCTACGCACGCGTGCATCGCGCAAGCACGCGTCCGGACGATGCTGTCGCAACCGAACGTGAAGGTCTTTGGATCAAGGCCAAAAGTAGCGCGCACGCCAAGTGTGTACGTTGCTGGCATCATCGTGAAGAGGTCGGCCGTAATGCGCAGCATCCCGAATTGTGCGGACGCTGTGTCGAAAATGTAGATGGTAAAGGCGAAGAGCGCAGGTATGCGTAACAACCCCGTCGCCCTGCTCCCTATCTCAATCGAATCAAAAGGAAATCTAGTGCAGCCAAATAATTCAAAATCAGGCGCCTTAAAGTGGCTATGGATCACCGTTGTCGTCGTCGCGCTGGATCAAATCTCCAAAGTTGTCGTGGTCGGCGCCTTTGCATTGCACGAACAAATGCCTCTCATACCGTATTTCAATCTCACACTGGCGCATAACCCCGGCGCGGCATTCAGCTTTCTGAGCGATGCCGCAGGCTGGCAACGCTGGTTTTTCACCGCAATCGCGCTGGGTGTAAGCGTGGCGATTGTCGTGTGGCTGAAGCGGCTACCCGCAAACGACCGGTGGATCGCTATATCATTGTCGCTGATTTTGGGCGGCGCACTGGGTAATGTTTGGGATCGCATCACGCTCGGCTACGTGATCGACTTCTTGGATTTTTATGTCAATCAGTGGCACTGGCCGGCGTTCAACGTCGCCGATTCTGCAATCACCATCGGTGCGGTGATGCTCGGCATCGACGCGGTTTTTTTTGCGAAAGCAAAAGACGCGAAACAGAGCTAGCCTCGCATGAGCGACGTCATTGTCCCTGGCAGTACCGTTAACATGCATTACTCACTACGCTTGGAGGACGGCACGCTGGTCGAAAGCAGCTATGGTGCCGAACCGGTTGAATTCGACCTGGGCGATGGCACGTTAATCAGCGGCTTGGAGCGCGCGCTCTACGGGTTGGAGGCGGGTGCGCATCAAAGCATCCGCATCAGTCCGAAAGAAGGTTACGGCGAGCGTGACGCGCAACGCGTACATTCTCTACCGCGTGCGCACTTCGATGCCGATATGCCTGTTGATTCCGGCACCATCATCAGTTTTGAATTGCCCTCGGGCGAAGAAGTCCCTGGCATGATTATCGCGGCCGACGGTGAAACTGTGCAGGTTGATTTCAATCACCCGCTGGCAGGACACGAAGTTATTTTTGAAGTGGATATACTGACCGTCTATACGCCGGTGGCAAACGACGACGAACCGTAACGCGCCTACGTAAATTATCAAGAACCGAGCACCCTATGGAAATACTATTAGCCAACCCGCGCGGCTTCTGCGCCGGTGTCAACCGGGCCATCGAAATCGTCGAGCGCGCACTCGAACTTTTCGGCGCGCCGATTTACGTGCGCCACGAAGTCGTGCACAACCGCTTCGTAGTCGAGGGACTACGCGCAAAAGGCGCGGTGTTTGTCGATGAACTTGACCAGGTACCTAATGACGGCACCGTGATTTTCAGTGCACATGGCGTGGCGCTCGCCGTGCAAGAAGAAGCGCAGCGGCGTGGTTTGAAAGTTTTCGACGCCACGTGTCCATTGGTCACCAAAGTTCACATGGAAGTTTCGCGCCATGCGCGCACTGGCCGCGAGTGTGTATTGATCGGCCATGCCGGGCATCCGGAAGTCGAAGGCACGCTCGGCCAATATCGTAACGAAGGGAAATCGGGCGCGATGTATCTGGTCGAAAATGTCGCCGATGTCGACGCACTTAAAGTTGCAGATCACGATAATTTATCCTTCGTGACCCAAACCACTTTGTCGATGGACGACACGCTGCAAATTATCGACGCATTGCGCACGCGTTTCCCGGGCATTCAAGGCCCACGTAAAGACGACATCTGTTACGCCACGCAAAATCGTCAAGACGCGGTAAAAGAATTAGCGCAACGCTGCGATGTGCTGCTGGTGGTCGGCTCGGTCAACAGTTCCAACTCCAACCGTTTGAAAGAAGTCGGCGAACGTTTCGGCATCCCGGCGTATTTAATCGACGGCGCGGCGCAAATCGAACGCACTTGGATCGCCGGCAAACAACGCGTGGGCGTCACTGCCGGTGCGTCGGCGCCGGAAGTACTCGTGCAACAAGTGGTCGAACGATTACGTGAGTGGGGTGGAAAAAACGCTAACGAAGCAATCGGACGTGAAGAGAAAGTACTGTTTCCGCTACCCAAGGCGTTACTTTAGAAATCGAACGAGTTACTTACCCCAGCAAGCTAAGCGCGCGTCGACATCCGTCATGGCTTTTCCGCTTGAGTCGACTGCGGTAGCTCCCCTGACACCAAGATTCGACAATGTAAATGATTGGCACGTGTCTTTCTTTTGTCCGTCGGTCAGTGGCTGCGCAGTAACTACGAAACTACTGGCAATGCTGCCGGTCGCACCGGGCGCAACGGTAATAGTGTAATAGCCGCCCGGTGAAGTTGCCGACTCGATTCCATTCAGATTCGTGACTGTTTCAGTAAACGTATTCATATGTGAAAAATACGGCTGCTCGGCCAGTGCCACTTTTTCCAGCGAAGCGATACCGTCGCCGCGCTTACCCTTGCGGCTCTGCGACTCATATATCGGGTACGCAATTGCACTGAGGATGGCCATGACCGTCACAGCCACCATTACTTCAATCAGCGTAAATCCGTTTCTAGTTTCAATAGTCACGCTCTGGTTCAATTTTCTCTCCTGATTATTCTAGAAACGGTAGTTGAACGAGTCGCGCTTCGCAGGCCATAGCGGGCACCACTCACGGAGCGAACCCCGCATTAACAATAAATATCAACACCTGAACACACTTGCTTGTACTTTGTAGTGGTCAACTGCCGTTTCTAGTATTAGGTTTACTTCAGGCGCTTCCAGGTCACGCGGCCTTTCACAATGCCCGCGTTATACTGGTTCAGCGGCAGTGCGGCGAGCGGCGGTAACGTCGTCGACTCGGTTACGATGCCACCCTCGTAGCCACCCGAATACGAAACGGCGACGTAGTCCACCGTACCACCGGTGCCTTCGATAAACACCGGCGTTGCCGGGAATCCAAGCGATGATGTGTATCCCGTCACTGCTGCCGTAGTCTTGGATGCGCCCGAACCATAGGGCAACATATCGCTAGCATTGATGATATTGTCGCCGTTAATGTCAAGAGGTGGTACGCCCGGCCGGGCCCCGCTCGTCGCGCTGACCACCATCACATAACCGCTACCATTCGCGCCGCAAATTGCCGAACTCGGCATGAAGGTACTGAATAACACTTGGCCATTGCGCAGCAGCGGTTCGTAAATCACCCGTTCGCCGTTATTGGCGCCCGCCACGATTAAGTCCATGCTCCAGCCTTGCTGTGTTTTCCAGTCGACCTGCGTATCGCTGGTGATGCGAAAACCCTTCGACGTCACTTCCAGAATGGTTTGCATCTGCAATGCTGTTTTCGGAATTGCGCTGAAAGAAGCAGCGCCACCTTTCGGCCATTGGTCCCAAAGCGCATAGAACGACTGGGTCGTTTGACCGACGGTTGAATTGTCGGCATTTTCGAGGAATTTTCCGGTACCGAAATACACCAAGTAGCCTTTTTCTAAGCCTTCAGGGTGAGCACCGACCACCGGGCGCACGGTAATGGACTGCATTTTCGGCGGCGTATCGCTCGACTGTGCCGTGAACAACTTATTCAGCTTGCTGAAATCCGCCAGATCAAAGCGCCACATGTTGCCAAATAAATCCCCGGCGTAGGCGAAATCGGCGATTCCATCGGCATCGACCCACTTGTCGCCTGCCAATTTTGCAATGGCCGGTTCGCCGTAGGTGTTGCCCATGTCGAGATCGCCTTTGTCGCCCGGGGCACCAGTGCCTACGTCGTTGAATTCCCACAAGGCGACCTGCGCCGCCTTGTCTTCGGCAAAGTTCGCCGGGTTGGTGACATCCAGCGCAAACATGGCTTGTCCACCGCCGCGTAGCCCGCTTAACAACACGCTGTGCCAGCCATCGCTGAACTTAGCATCCGACACGAGCGGTGTTGCATCCACGAAGTAGCGATGCGAATACGCAGGGTTGCTCAAGCTCGCAAGATTTTTGTAAACCGCGCCCGGCACGTACGCGAGCAGCTCTTTCGCAGTAACGCTGGTGGCCTTGCCATCCGCAGCCACGGATGCGTTGAAGCCATGTAACATGCCGTCGTTAGCGCCCACATAAACCATCCGTGTACGGCCCGCATTGTCGGTCATAAATTTCGTATAACTGGCATCATCGGGATGCGACCCGTCGGGTGCGCCCACATACACGGGGGTTGAGCCGATAATGTCACCCAAGACATTGGTGCGTTTACGCAGACTGATTGCAGCATTACAAGTTGCGTCCGTGTGGCCACTTTCGCAAGCCGCATCACCGCGCAAATAGTCCAATATTTGTTGGCTGCCCAGCGCAGTTTTTTGATCTGCGGTCAGAGTGCTCCAGCGAAATGCAGCGCCGGTGCGGGTAGTCGTATCGATGGTCACGATGGACCGGTCATTCGCCGCGAGTTTGGCAAGTTCATTGCCTGCCTCGGCGATCTCTTTACCGATCACACCGGTATTGCCGACCGGCCGGTAAAGCAACTTGCCTTGCCAAGTGCCGCTGTCATACCCCGCTTGGAAAATCAGTGCATCTTGCTGCAACGACGTGGCATTAAATGCCGCCGCCGAACCCGAACCGACGCGCGATTGAATTCCATTGAGCACGCGCGTTAACGCACCGGCCAAGCTGTCTGAACTGTTTGCTTCGAGAAATTCACCGCGACCGTTGTAGGCGGCGTGACGCAAATCATCGACACGTTGTTCATTGCTAAATTTGTCGGCATTGTTCGAAGCAACCGATGGCCAACCCGGAAACACGCCATTGTTCCATGTGGCCGCATCTGCAGCGGGGGGCTTGTGCGCCGCGTAATCTTGCGGCATGCCCTTCAACTTACCTGTAACACCGAAAGCGACCGTGTAGGTCACCATGTGCTGGTGAGTTGCTTCGTCAACACCCGCCCGCGTAGGCACTTTAACTAACGAACCGGCGGACGGCACTGTAGGGATAATGTCATTCTCGTAGTAGTACATCGCGATATCAGCCAAGGTCCGGCTGACGGTGTCCGCATAGGTTCCGCCATCCCAAGGCGGATTACCTCCGGCATCGGCGTTGCCGATGGCCGGACTACTGTCGACAAATTTACTTTCATCGTTGTAAAAGCCGTCCGTCATCATCAGGGTGAAATTTTGCTGGCAGGCACCGCCTTGTGCTTCAGTCAGCGGCGCTGCGGTATTGCCAGGAAACAATTTATTGCCCGCATGCCCCGACAAGTATTCACCGGCCTGCTTCAAGGTGTCTTGCAGCGGCGTGTAACCGGCCGGATCGAGCTTATAGAGGTTACTCAAAAGCGTGTTGCGATTGGTTGTTCCCGCCGGTGTGCTGTCTACCAAACTGAGCGGAACGTTGACATTTAGATTGCTGCCATAGTTATGCAAGGTTGCAAGCCCAACACGCAACCCATTCGCGTTTGCAATTAATTGACCGAAGGCGGACTTCGCAATCAAATGCCGGCTACGCGAGTAAGTAAACCAGTTGGCAAAGTTTTTCTGCACCGCCGCTGATTCGTTCGCAATCAGATGCGGGGTTACCGTGTCATCGTTATCGAATAACCCATCGCCATCCTTGTCGGCCCAGGTGTAATAACGCAAACCAGTGAAGGTAGGACCTTTACCATACGTGGTTAAATCGATCGCTTCGTTGCCGGAATTTCCGGAACGCCATCCTATCCACGGATTGGCCAGTGCCTTATGTACATCCATATCGGTAAAGGACTTACCGTCAGAATTAAATCCAGGCCAAGGGGCGTAGGTTTTATCCGGGTCAAAATAAAACGGATTGAAATTGCTGTTGCGAAAACGCCATTCTTCATCTTCGGCGAGTTCGCAATCTTTGATGGTATTTGACTTAACTCTCACACCGAATGAATAGCCATCAGAATTGCTCGTACCGATCTTGCAAGTGCCGGCTAATTTGCCGGATGCGGGCGGATTGTCGCCATTCCGCTGCGTGCCGGTTAATCTTCCGTCGTGAGCGAGATCTGTGGACATGATTTCCATTTCCATGCTGCCCGAATCATCCACGATCAACAGCACGTTGGGTGGTACTTTGCTGGTTAAGCTCAAGGGCTGGTTAACCAAACTCCAGGGCGCCGCCCAAGTTGTCGACACTTGGCACAAACCAACGAGCAGCGCGGACTGCACCGCGTGCTGTAGTAATTTACGTCGAGCTGGAATTTTCATGATGACTACCTCGTGTTGCACCAGAGTTTAGGGCGCCTCTAAAAATTCAGAGTTCGCCCAAATGCAAGGCGCGGAAAAAATTTCGTAGCGCGCATATGGTTGATATGTAAGCGAGAAATTTTTTTCGCAACGCCGCAGTTGGGATGAAATCTGCATTTTTAGAAGTGCCCTTTAGTTAGTAACGGTAAATACTTTGCACGACATGGTCGGTTTTGGCGCTGAGACCGATGCCGCGTGCGGTGATGCGGTAATAGCGCGTGGATTGACTGCAGAACCCGCCGCCAGACAAGGATGCACCGCCGGGAAACTCTTCGATGATGTAGCGCGGTTGTTCATAAACATTCGGTAACGCTGTAGTGCCGTCCAACGTTCCAAGCAGGGTTCCGTTCTTGCCCCAGTCAGTCGCGATACAATTCTCATTGGCGAGATTACAAAACCCCGGCGCCTGAACGATGGCACGTGAAACCTGGCATGACACGCTACGCAGATAGGTTTCACCCGCACGCAACGCCGCATCGGCGGCTTCGAGCGCAACCGCCTGATCGCGGATATTGCGCACGCCCATTTCTTGTTGAATGGAGCTGCTGCTGGCGCTCAGTCCGAGCATGATAATGGCAACAAGAAATACCAGGCCGGTCACCAATGCACTACCGCGTTGCAGCCTATTGACAACACCAGACGCCATTCTCGATCTTTGAGGACTCATGCGCATATCGAAGTTACCGCATATTTTGCGCAGCGATTGTGCAAGCGCACCGTCGCGGTATATACGGTGCGTAGCTTGCGGTCTTTCGCAGGACCGATGGGTTCATCCAGAACATTTAGTGTCTTGGTGTTGTCACCACTGCGCACTTGCTCAGTACTTGCCACCAACAAAGACACGCGCACCGAAAGAATTGAATCCGTCGCAAGCACCTCGCTCCAATCTTTATAGGTATCGACCACCCCGTCCAAAGGCGGGACGGCACCAGCAACGAAGCTATCTACGCCATACAAAATTTGCATGTTTTCTACGCCTTGGGCGACGACGACACCATTGCAAGTCAACGCATTGTCAA
>JACQEQ010000107.1 GCA_016200445.1 Gammaproteobacteria bacterium
AGCTCCATCACCGGATTCCGGTTCGACTTTTGGTTGCACGCATTGGTCAATGCATTTAGCGACAACGGGTAGTAGTCGGGCGTGCTCATTTCCTTTTCAATCAGGCAACCGAGTACGCGCGCTTCAAGCAGATTCAAGTCAATCTTCACTTATTCACTCCACGCCATCGGGTCAACTGTTATTACAGATTAAGATTCAAAGGAAAATAACAGCAGAGGACCGCAGACAATACAAACGAATGTAGCTCGTAATTAACGAATTTTTTTCCAATCCGGCGAGCGCGCGTCGATCGCATGTGACGACAGCTCATCCCATGCTTTGCGCACGATTTCTGGCATTTCCTTGTTATCGAACAACAACGCGAGCTCTTCGTTTAATGTCGAGACGTGCGACACACCTTCCGGTATGCCTTTCGGAAACTGACTTACCGACGAAAATACCACTTTACCGATCAGCGGCGCATCTTTCACGAATGAGCGAATGATTTGCAGCCGCCAAGCGTTCTGATGTAAAGGATTTTCAAACTTATACCCGCGCTGCCGTACCATCTGCGTCCATTGGTCGATATTCGGCCCGCCGAAAATGAACCCGTTGTAGTCCTGCAGATCGAGCACCACAATTCCGGCCGGCGTTAGCAACAGATAATCGACGAATACATAACCGTCCATACTATCGGGGAACGCGACGTTCTTCAGGTACGCAATATTCAGATTCTTGACAATTTTTGCGACACGACGCTGCTCGGCATCGCGCCGATAGCTGCGTAACACAATCGGCAATACCATCGTGACCACAACCGCAATGGTTACCGCGATGGCCGTCACCAGCCAATCTTGTTCAACTAAAGTGCTGAGTTCTTGCATACGAAGCTATTTAATCGTTAATCACGCGTTCAGCGCGTGACGTGTTTCATGATAGCGGCTTTTACCGCAGCCAGTGTCGCATCCACTGTTACAACGGCGGTCGTGCTCTGCTTGATAGCAGTGTCAGGATCTTTCAAGCCATGACCCGTCAGTGTGCACACAACTTTGCTGCCGTCACGAATCTTGCCACTGGCGATATCGCGTATCGCACCGGCTACTGAGATTGCAGAGGCCGGTTCGCAGAAAATGCCTTCTTTGTGCGCCAGTAACCGCTGCGCAGACAAAATCTCTTCATCCGTGCATTCATCGAACCAACCCGCCGATTCGCGCTGTACAATCCAAGCCTTGTCCCACGATTGTGGATGACCGATGCGAATAGCGGTTGCGACAGTTTCTGGATTATCGACCATTTTTCCGCGTAAGAACGGCGCCGAACCGCTGGCTTGATAACCCGCCATTACGGGCCGGTTATTGACGATTCCATGCTCGTGATATTCGGAATAACCCATCCAATGCGCGGTGATATTGCCCGCGTTGCCGACCGGGATGCAGTGATAGTCCGGGGCTGCTCCTAATTCTTCGACGATTTCGAAGGCGGCCGTTTTCTGCCCTTGTAAACGATACGGATTGATTGAATTGACGATCGTCACCGGCGCTTCCAAACCAACCTGCTTCACCAACTCCATACCCGCATCAAAGTTGCCTTTGATCTGGATTACTACCGCTCCGTGGATCATCACCTGTGCCAGCTTACCCATTGCAATCTTGCCATCGGGAATCAGAACAAACGCGGTAATGCCGGCACGTGCTGCATATGCCGCAGCCGACGCCGAGGTGTTGCCGGTCGAGGCACAGATAATCGCCTTACTGCCCTCTTCAACCGCCTTGGTCACAGCCTTCGAACTTAATGTAAATATCGACGTCTTTTTTCAGATCGTGCGGAATGTTGTTCAGCCGGATCAGCGGTGTATTGCCTTCGCCTAAACTGATAATGCGCGTGTCGTCGTGAATCGGGAGCCGGTCGCGATATTTTTCAATTAGGCCGGTATAACGGGGACGAAATGTCATAACAAACTCCAAGGGTGTGAACAGCAAATTCCCATCGGCACTTAATTCGCGCTCAACTGTTCCATGCGAATACGCATCATGTCGCCGGTAATTGTCGGCAATTCTTGAATTCGCTTGATTGCCTGATTCATGTTTTTTTCGAATACGCGATGCGTGAGCAATATCACCGTGGCGATTCCATCCATCGTGCCCTTTTGAATAATGGCCTCGATGCTGATATTCAAGTCGCTCAAAATGCGGGTCACATTCGCCAATACGCCCGGGCGGTCATGCGCACGCAAGCGCAGGTAGTACGAGGTTTCGACATCGTCCATCGCCAAGATCGGCAGGTCCGACAACGCATCCGGTTGAAACGCAAGATGCGGCACACGATTGTCGGGGTCAGCAGTCAACATACGTACCACGTCGACTAAATCAGCGACCACTGCCGACGCAGTCGGTTCAGCGCCAGCGCCGGGCCCGTAATACAACGTCGGCCCCGCCGCATCGCCTTTTACCAAGACCGCATTCATGACACCGTCGACATTTGCGATCAATCGGCGGTAAGGCACCAGCGTTGGATGCACCCGCAGCTCAATGCCTTGAGCAACACGGCGGGCAATACCGAGCATCTTGATGCGATAACCTAATTGTTCGGCATAACTCACATCTTCGCCGGTCAGTTTGGAAATGCCTTCGGTATAAACTTTGGTAAATTGCAGCGGAATGCCGAACGCAATCGCAGCCAGAATAGTCAGCTTGTGTGCAGCGTCGATTCCTTCCACATCGAACGTGGGATCGGCCTCGGCATAACCGAGCTTTTGCGCTTCTTTGAGCACATCTGCAAAGTCGCGACCCTTGTCGCGCATCTCGGTCAGAATAAAATTAGTCGTGCCGTTGATGATACCCGCCAGCCATTCGATCCGGTTGCCCGCAAGCCCTTCGCGAATCGCCTTAATGATCGGGATGCCGCCTGCCACGGCCGCCTCGAACGCAACCATCACGCCCTTGCTTTGCGCCTGCGCGAAAATTTCATTGCCGTGTTTCGCGATCAAGGCTTTATTGGCTGTGACCACATGTTTGCCATTGGCGATGGCTTGCGTCACCAGCTCGCGCGCCACCGTGTCGCCGCCGATCAACTCGATCACAATGTCAAGCTCAGGATTATTCACCACCTCGAACGGATCGCTGGTGAGTACGATGCCCTGCATATCGGCTATTCTTTGCTTGCCAAGGTCGCGTGCTGCGGCGTGCACCACTTCGATACCGCGACCCGCACGCCGGGAGATTTCCTGCGCATTGCGTTTCAACACGCGCACGGTGCCGCCACCGACAGTCCCGATTCCCAATAAGCCCACTTTGACCGGTCGCACTATTTAGCTCCCTTCTTTGCAACTTTTTCATCCTTACGAAACATTTCGCGGATGCCGCGGATTGCCTGGCGCGTTCGATGTTCGTTTTCAATCAATGCAAAACGCACATGATCGTCGCCATATTGTCCAAACCCGACTCCAGGGGACACGGCCACCTTGGCTTCTTCGAGCAAGCGCTTGGAAAACTCCAGCGAGCCCAGCGCACGATAGCGTTCTGGTATCGGCGCCCATACAAACATGGTGGCCTTGGGCTTCTCGACTTTCCAACCGATGGAATTCAGCCCCTTGCACAACACGTCGCGACGCTTGCGGTACATCTCGCAGATTTCTTTTACGCATTCTTGCGGCCCTTCCAGCGCGGCTATTGCAGCCACCTGCACCGGCGTGAACATGCCGTAGTCCAGATAGGATTTAATGCGTCCCAATGCACTGACCAAGGTGGAATTACCCACCATGAATCCGATGCGCCAGCCGGGCATATTGTAACTTTTCGATAAGGTGTAAAACTCCACAGCGACATCTTTAGCGCCAGGTATTTGCAAAATCGACGGTGCCACATAACCATCGAACACAATGTCGGTGTAGGCGATGTCGTGAATCACCCAAATCTGGTGTTCGCGCGCGATGGCGACTACCTTCTCGAAAAATTCCAAATCCACGCATTGGGTAGTTGGATTGCCGGGAAAATTCAGCACCAGAAATTTAGGCTTCGGCCAGCACTCGCGAATTGCGCGTTGCAATTCTTCGAAAAAGTCTACCCCAGGCACTAGCGGCACATGGCGAATATCGGCGCCGGCGATTACAAAACCATACGGATGAATCGGGTAAGCAGGATTAGGGACCAGCACCACATCGCCCGGACCCACGGTGGCCAGCGCCAGATGCGCCAAACCTTCCTTGGAACCGATGGTAACAATAGCCTCGGTGTCCATGTCCAGATCGACATTGAAGCGCTGCTTGTACCAGTTGCAAATGGCGCGGCGCAGGCGCGGCACGCCCTTGGACACTGAGTAACGATGGGTATCGGGACGCTGCGCGGCTTCCACCAGCTTATCGACGATGTGTTGCGGCGTCGGCTGGTCGGGGTTACCCATGCCGAAATCGATAATGTCTTCGCCACGCGCCCGCGCCTTTTTCTTCAGCTCGGTGACGATGGCAAACACATACGGCGGCAGCCGTTTAATACGTGGAAAGTCAGTGATCAAGCATGAAATCCTAAGCAACTGAATAACGCCGTAACTCAGGCGCTAAAAGCTGTGTAACTTACTGGCAGGTCTCTGCACTGTCAATGCAAGGATGTAACAAGCAGGCCCGAGAAAGGATTTGACGGCACGCGGCGCGCTGGGCAAAGTTGTCGAGCATGAAATTCACTCAAGATTCTGGTCCCGCTGGTTACATCATTCGCGCCTATGCACCGGGTTGTATTATTGTTGCCTATCCACCCGCACGCGCTGCCGAAAACGTAGTCGCACTGCCGCCGAGTGATGCAGAACGATCTGTATTACTGGAAGAGCAGCTCACCGCCAGCTTCGTCATCGCCCCACAGCACTTGCTGCGCGATTGGCCACCACAGGAATTTGACGAACTGAATGAAGAACACCTGCGTTTGATTGCTGCCTTGGACCCGGAAGTGGTCTTGCTTGGAACCGGTCCGAAAATCCGTTTTCCAAACCAAGCCTGGTTACGCGCATTTCATCAACACGGCGTGGGTGTGGAAATCATGGACAACGGTGCCGCCTGCCGGACGTACAACATCCTGATGACAGAGGGCCGGAATGTGGTGGCAGGGTTTATTAGCGGATAAGGGGGACCAACAAAATCAACCGTCGCTGCCCAACCAGCAGCGACGGCCAAACCACCTTACTGAAGCTTGTGCAGCTGAAGCTCCAATACAACCGGCACTCCTACTTCTCGCATTTGAAAATTATTGTCCCGCGTACGTTTTCCGAACCATAAAACTTGTCGAGCGCAGTTACGGCACTTCCAGCGACAGCGGCGAAGCCTTCTTTGGCACCTTCAGCTTGCTCCGTCATCTTGTCAACGTTTTGATTGACGACAACATATTTCTCGGTCTTTTCTTCATTTTTGCATTGAATTTTTGCATCGTCGTGAATCACTTTTAACGCTTCACGCTCATTTTTAGCGGAATAGGTTCCCTTGTACGTGCCATCCGCTTGTTTAAATACCGTACCCCTAACATTAGCGGCACACGCTGAAAGTAGCAGACCGATTGAAAAAGCGATCACCAATGTTTTTTGAATGCTCATCCCGCCCTCTCCTCCTTAATTGAAAGTGAACTCCTAAGGTGCCGTATGTTTGCCCAGCGGCGGTATATTCCACAACTTCAATGAAATTTGCAAACCAACCAGTTTCCGATTCCTACGCGACCTACTTCAATAACACATCCATCGAAAAACCGTCGCGCTCTAGAATTTCACGCAGACGCTTGAGCGCCTCCATCTGGATCTGGCGTACACGTTCGCGCGTAACGCCTAACTCGCTACCGACTTCTTCGAGCGTGGCGACATCACGGCTGTTCAACCCGAAGCGGCGTTCGACCACTTCACGCTGTTTATCATTGAGCTGGTTGAGCCACTCTTCGATGTTGGCGCGGATATCGCTGTCTTGCAGCAATGTGGCGGGATCTACGTTTTGTTCGTCGGGAATAGCGTCGAGCAGTGACTTATCGGTGTCTTTGATCACGGGCACGTCGACCGATGTGACGCGTTCGTTTAACCCAAGCATGCGCTTTACATCGCCGATCGGCTTGTCAAGCATTGCCGCGATATCTTCCGCACTCGGTTCGTGATCCAAGGTTTGTGCAAGATGCCGCGCTGCGCGCAAGTAAATATTGATTTCTTTAACGACGTGGATCGGCAAGCGGATAGTGCGCGTCTGGTTCATCAAACCACGCTCGATGGTTTGCCGTATCCACCAGGTAGCGTAAGTAGAAAAACGGAAGCCGCGCTCGGGATCAAATTTTTCAACCGCGCGGATCAAACCAAGATTGCCTTCCTCGATCAAGTCGAGCAGTGCGAGGCCACGATTTAAATAGCGCCGTGCAATCTTAACGACCAAGCGCAAGTTGCTGACGATCATCACCCGGCGTGCGTCTTTGTCGCCTTTGAGCGAACGCCGCGAGTAATACACTTCTTCTTTGGCAGTTAATAGCGAGGAGAAACCAATTTCGTTCAGGTACATGCGAGTTGCATCGAGCTCGCCTTCGGAGACTTCGCTCGCCGCATAGGCAGTTGGGCGTTTTGGTTTTTCTTCTTCGGGATCTTCTTCGAGAAGATTTTCATCTAGCTCAGCTTCGAGGACTTCATGCACTAACTCGTCATCGAGCAGGACGGTAATATCTTCAATTTCAGTAACGCGTTCGACTTTCTCTGTGTGCTCCAACATCGCTAGCCCCTTTACTGCAACTGCCGACCGGGAAGAAACTCGACGGGATCCACCGGCACCCCATCGCGCCTGATTTCAAAATGCAGCATCACGACGTTTGCGCCGCTGCTGCCCATCCCTGCGATTTGCTTCCCAACCTCTACAAACTCTCCTTCGGAGACGAGGAGATCTTTATTATGTGCGTACGCGCTAAGTAGCGTTTCATTATGCTTGAGGATAATAAGCTTACCGTAACCGATTAGTCCACTACCACTGTAAACAACTTTTCCCGCCGCTGCAGCACGCACCGGCTGCCCCAGTACGCCGCCGATGTTTATACCCTTTTTCAGCGGGTCATTTGAGTCGAAACGTCCTATGACAGCACCTTCAGCCGGCCAATGCCAAGTTATGACCCCTGTATTTTTCTCCGCTGCCGTTGCATGCGGCGGGCGCGTCACACGCGTTGCCGGTGCCTCAGGCTCGACCACGGCCGGTTTTGGCGGCGCTGATACTTTAACTCCGCTTGCCTGCGGAATAAAACGGATACGCTGACCAGGCGTCAATTCGTAAGGCGATTGCAATCCGTTCCAACGTGCCACGTCTTTGTAATCATAACCGTAGGACCAGCTCACGCTGTATAAACTGTCGCCGCGCTGCACCAGATGATAAGTGTGCGTACCGCAACTCCACAACACGAGCGGCAGTGCAGCAAGCGCCGTGGCACGTAGCAAATTCAACAGGCGATTATTCCCGTCCACCGCGCAGCGCCACAAACCGAACCTTGTGCAATTCTTCGCGCTCGAAACCATCGGACGTACGCACATAAAGTAATAATTGCTGTTCACGTGAACCACCAGTCGGTATCACCAGCCGTCCGCCGACGGCAAGTTGTTCCAGTAACGATTGCGGCGTTTCCATCGGGGCAGCCGTGACGATAATGCCATCATAGGGCGCCTCTTCCGGCCAGCCCCAACTACCGTCGCTGTATTTGTAATGCACATTGCTCACGCGTAGCGACGCCAAACGTGTGCGTGCCTGAGCTTGCAATGCACGAATGCGTTCGACGCTATACACCTCGCCGACCAACTGTGCCAACACCGCCGTTTGATAACCCGAGCCGGTGCCGACTTCGAGCACCTTGCGCAGCGGGCGCGCAGCAAGCAATGCTTCGGTCATGCGCGCCACCGTATACGGCTGTGAAATGGTTTGGCCGTGACCGATAGGCAACGACACGTCTTCGTATGCGCGGCTCGCCAGCGCTTCGTCCATAAAAATATGGCGTGGCGTGTTACGTATTGCTTGCAACACATCGCCGCTGGCGATGCCTTCTTGCGCCAAACGCTGCACCAGGCGTTCGCGCGTGCGCTGCGACGTCATACCGATGCCGCGCATATCCGGCGTTGAATTCAATCGAACCCCCTCACCCAACGCGCAACCTGATCGAGCGCGGCATAATGTGTCAAGTCCACCTGCAATGGCGTGATGGACACGCGGCCGTTCTTAACCGCATTAAAGTCCGTACCTGGCCCCGCATCTTGTTCCGGCCCGGCAGGGCCTACCCAATAGATTGGCCGGCCTCGCGGATCGGCAGCCTTCACCACGCTTTCGGATTTATGCCGGCGGCCCAGGCGCGTCGCTTCGAAGCCTGCCAGCGCATCCCATGCTACGTCTGGCACATTAACGTTCAAAATGGTGTCTGCAGGCAAGGGCTCATCGCGCAAGCGTTGCACCAAGGATTTGGCAACCCGCGCTGCCGTTGCATAGTGCTGTGGCGAGTGACCGACGAGCGATACTGCAATCGCGGGTAATCCTAAAAAGCGACCCTCCACTGCAGCAGCGACCGTACCGGAATACAACGTATCATCACCGAGATTCGCCCCGGCGTTAATACCTGACACCACGATATCGGGCTCGAAGTCGAGCAGCCCGGTAAGGGCCAGGTGCACGCAGTCGGTCGGCGTACCGTCGACGCGCGTGAAGCCGTTTTCGCCGAGAGTTGCGCGAATCGGATGTTCCAGAGTGAGGGAGTTGCTGGCGCCGCTACGGTTGCGGTCGGGTGCGACCACAGTGATCTGCGCAATCAGCGCCAGTTCGTAGGCCAGCGCGACTATGCCGGGGGCCTGATAGCCATCGTCGTTGCTGATGAGTATATGCATGGGATTCCAGTCAGCGAACTGCGCCATGTTTTACTCGAAGCATCGTTCCGACGCAACAAGTTCAATCGGCGCGCATTGCTTGAAACACAAACGCCAATTTAAAGTTTCCCGCCTTCAACCCGATTCAATCGGATGGAAACATTTGATTAATTCGCTGCCATTCAACGAGGTTCGCGTGAAAACCAATTTGCCGGTTACAACTACCGAAAAGCAGTTGCGCGATAGCACTGCTATCATCTCCACCACCAATCTCAAGGGGATGATTGAAAGCATCAATCAGGATTTTCTGGATATCAGCGGGTTTAACGAAACCGAGCTGATCGATAAAGCACATAACATAGTACGTCATCCCGACGTCCCTCCTGCAGCGTTCGGTAATTTATGGGAATCGCTGAAGGCCGGCAAATCGTGGATGGGTATCGTCAAAAATCGCTGTAAGAACGGCGATTATTATTGGGTCGACGCCTACGTAGCTCCCATCTATGAAAATGAACAGGTTATCGGCTACCAGTCGGTACGCACCAAATTATCTGCTGAAGACTGTACGCGTGCAGCGCGTTTGTATACGGAAATCAGCAGCGGTAAATTTCCGCGCTTTCGCCTGCGCGACTTGGGCATTAAGTTGCAAACATTCATCGGCATCAGTGGCGTGCTTGCCGCTGTTTTGGCTGGATTAATGCTTTCTGAAAAGGTGCCGTCATTGTTGACTGGCGTCGCATTTTTAGTTGGATTGCCGGCAGCCTATATTGTCGCGACCTGGATTACACAACCCATAGTGCGCGCTGCACAAAGCTCGCGCAGCATCGTCGATAACAAACTTACTCAATATCTGTACTTCGATGCGGCCAACGAAATCACCCAGTTACAAACTGCGCAGCGCATCTTGCAGGCACGGCTCAAAGTAGCCGGCGGCCGCATTACTGAATACGCATCGAAACTGGACCATGCAGCGCACGCCACCGCTACAATCGCCGAACAAACCAGCCAGGGCATCCGCCAACACCAGTCGGAAACCGACCAAGTCGCCACCGCAATCAACGAGATGTCTGCGACCGTGCAAGAAGTCGCACGCAACGCCAACGCTGCGGCAGTGGCAACACAAAATGCCAACACACAAGCCGGACACGGGCAGACAATAGTCATCGAAACCATCAGCGCAATCGAACGGCTGGCACAAGAGGTAGAAAAAGCCGCCGGTGTTATTCAGCAATTGGAACAAGACAGCGACCGCATCGGTTCGGTAGTGGACGTGATCAAAACCAT
The DNA here is from genome assembly GCA_016200445.1 of Gammaproteobacteria bacterium. Classification (GTDB taxonomy): domain Bacteria; phylum Pseudomonadota; class Gammaproteobacteria; order SG8-11; family SG8-11; genus UBA6921. Next base: position 10,087 of record JACQEQ010000107.1, read on the forward strand.
TGCCGAGCAAACCAATCTGCTGGCACTTAATGCCGCCATTGAGGCAGCTCGCGCGGGCGAACAAGGACGTGGCTTCGCCGTGGTCGCAGACGAAGTACGTACGCTCGCCAGCCGCACCTCGCAATCGACCCAGGAAATTCAGCACATGATCGAGGAACTCCAAACCACGGCGCGCAATGCAGTAAAGGTGATGGAAGATGGCCGCAATCAAGCGGGTAATGGTGTAAAGCAAGTGACGCGCGCGGGGGAAGCGTTAACCGAGATCACCCAGGCCATCGGCACCATCAGCACCATGAACGATCAGATCGCCGCCGCGTCGGAACAACAAAGTGCCGTTGCTGAAGAAATCAACAAGAACATCGTCAACATTACCCGCGTGGTAGACGCCACGGCCGATGGCGCACAGCAAACCGCCAACGCGGGACAGGATTTACTCAATCTTGCCGAACGCCTTAAGGTATTAGTCAAGCAGTGCTGCCATTAGGAACTTGCAATGAACCAATACCGCTGGTTTCGTATACGATCCAGGTAGCGGCTTGCGATTTTTAATTCACTTGGCATTCTAATTGGCGCACCTAATTTGTTTTTGTAACCTGCCGATACAACAGGCGTACATACATCCGCCTGTGGGCCGTAGATTATTAGCCGGCCCGGCGGCCGGCGTCGGCAACCAGCTAGGTAACGCACTCAACCGCGTACGCAGCGGGCGATCTTAGGGCGATAAAAAACTATGGCCAATGTTCTACAACAAGTCGACGAGCGCACCAAACTCGCGGGTACCAATAAGCTCGAAGTGTTGCTGTTCAGTCTGGGCGTCGACGAACGTACCGGCCGCGACGAGGTATTCGGTATCAATGTCTTCAAGGTTCGCGAAGTCATGAAAGTGCCGGATATCACGCATGCGCCCGACATGCCCCCCGGCGTGGAAGGCATGATCAGTCTGCGCGGCTCGATGATCCCGGTGCTTAATTTAGGTCATTTCTGCAATATGCAGGTCAGCCATAAGCCCAAGGTGCTGATGGTGACTGAATACAATCGCACCATTCAAGGCTTCCTGGTTCAGTCGGTCGACCATATTTTGCGATTGGAGTGGGGTCAGTTGAAGTCGCCTCCGTCGTTAATGTCGCATCAGTTGGGCGGACTCATCACGGCGGTCTGCGAGATTCCTGACGGCCGCATCGTGATGGTGCTGGATGTTGAGAAATTACTGTCCGCCGCAGTCGGCGACGATGGCGGCGGAGAAGACTTATCCGAAGTAGTTCGCTCGAAAGAACCCGGCATGGTGGTATTTGCTGACGACTCGTCGGTTGCCCGCAAACGTATTTCTGCACTGCTGGATCAAATGGGCGTGAAGTATATCAGTGCCAACAATGGTGCCGAGGCATGGCAAAAATTACAAGACCTGGCCGAACGCGCCATCGCTAACAACGCAGTGTTAACCGACCAGATCAGCGTGGTGTTGACCGATGTTGAAATGCCGGAAATGGATGGCTATGTGCTCACCATGAAGATCAAACAAGACCCGCGCTTCAAGGGGATTCCGGTGGTGATGCACTCATCGTTGTCTGCGGCCACCAACGTGGCGATGGGCAAACGCATCGGCGCGGATGGCTACGTCGCCAAATTCGATCCGATGGAGCTTTCTAAGTCGTTAACGCCGTTTTTGGAGCTGGATAAGAAAACCAAGGCTGCTCTTTAACGCTACGGTAATGCGTCAATCTCAGCGCCTTCCTTCTTCACCGGCAGCAGGTTTTCGCGCGAGATTCCCAGCCACATGACAATCGGGCTCGCCACCAGCACCGACGAATAAATACCGAATAAAATCCCGATGGTCAACGCCAGCGCAAAATAAAACAACACATCCCCGCCCAGCAGCAGCATCGAGAACACCATGGTCTGCGTCATTGCGTGGGTCATGATGGTGCGCGACATGGTGCGCGTGATCGCGTTATTGATAACTTCCGGTACCGAGGCTTTGCGCATCTTGCGAAAATTCTCGCGGATCCGGTCGAACACGACGACGGATTCGTTCACCGAGTAACCCAGCACTGCCAGCAGCGCCGCAACCACCGTCAGCGAAAACTCCCACTGGAAGAACGCAAAGAATCCCAAAATGATAATGACGTCATGCAGGTTGGCGATGATGGCGGCGACCGAGAAACGCCACTCGAAACGAATCGCCAAATAAACCATGATGCCGAAGATCACCAACAACAACGCCAGACCGCCGTAGTTATACAACTCTTCACCG
>JACQEQ010000094.1 GCA_016200445.1 Gammaproteobacteria bacterium
ACCACTGCGATAACTTCCGCCGGCATGTTCCAAGCTTCCATCAACCAAGCGCCAATTTCGTTATGCGAGACACCGACGATTTCGGCTTCCAGTTCTGCAACCAGGGATTGCGGTTGTGCGGCGACCGCCTCGTTCAAACGTTTGAATTCGGCAGGATACACATGGCCGAGGACTAAAAATCCGAAGTTGTGCAGTAAGCCTGCAAGGTAAGCCATCCCCGCGCGCGGTTTAGGACCTTTGCTGACCAGGCTGCAAAACGATTGTGTCAATACCGCGCTATAGGTGGCGTGGCGCCAAAACGCATTCAGGCCCAGCGGGCCAGTACGCGTATGTTTAAACGGCGCAGCAGAAGCCAGACCTAATGCGATATTCATCACCAAGTCATAGCCTAATACGCGCGCCACCGCATCGTGGATGGAGTTGAGCTTGCCGCGATATCCGTAGAACGGCGAACGTGCATAACGAATAATCTGTGCTGCGAAACTTGGGTCGAGCTCGACGATTTGTGCCAGGTCTTGAATGCGTGCGTAGGGATTGGAGTTAAGGCTGAAAATCTTTTGCGCCATTTCCGGCATGGGCGGTAGTTCCGTAGTTTTCTGCACCCGGAATTTCATCCGCTCGGCCTTCGCAGAAAACTGCGCCGGCGGACTCGATGCAGTTTGAATTGCAGCTGTCGAGTCGGCGTTAATCGGCTGCGTGAAACTTAACTCGAAGCGCGCGTTTTCGTGCAGCCGGTGGAAGGCGGCGCGGTCCACGTGTACGAATTCATTCGGATTGCCAGTTTCAAAAAATACCACGTCTTGCCCGGCCAGATGCGCGTCGACGAGAACACGTAACCCGTAGTTTTTTGCGAACGGCGAAAACGTGGTGGGCGCCCAGTCTTTGAATAAAGTTACATAGTCGTGCGGCGGCACCAATTCGATGGAACGTTTAAGAAGCTGCTGCAACGTCGCGATGTTCAGCGCGCGGTCAGCGGCAATGACCGCGACTAATAATCCATCGCGATCCTGGAGTACCACAGACTTGACAGTTTTGCTCAACGGTACACGCGCGTCGATTTTTCCATCACCGCGTGTCACAACGTTAAACGGCATGTTGCAGGTAGTCAGGTGATTTTGAATCAAGCTAGCGAGAGACATAAGCTATACCGAATATTTTGCAGACGTTAGTGTCAAGATTACGCGAATCGATGCGAGATTCTTCTGGACCGGTTCACACCTTTATCGGCAGAAATTTCGGCGGGCGTAGCGATTTCGCCGACGAGTGGCGAAAACTTTAGCGGGTTCCGTTGTGTAGCGCTTTTTGTTGTTCCAGCAAGCGTTGGAATTGTTCGGCGGACAGTTGCGGCTTTTTGCCGGTGTTGAGCGTCACCTGCAGCGCGTTATGGCGGGTGTTGGTTGAGTTATTGGCGCTCATTAATGCGAGGTCGTAGTTGCCCAACGGTTCGTTTGCGGGCACTAGCGCGGTAAATGTCGATTCCGTGCTGCGGGTGAAGAGCACGTTCGGCAGTAATTTAACCGAGCTGAGTTTGTTTTCTCCGGCGAAGAACACCTGGTTGTCGCGCACCGCAAAACGGGTGATCTGGCGCGTGCCGGGATAGCGCGCATGCAATCGAGGTTGCGTGCTGTTGGTGAGGTCGATTACCTGTAGCTCGTCGTGTGCGGAGCTGATGTATAGGGTGTGGTCAATCAGGTGGAAATCGCGGCATGCGTCACTCAAGGGATAAAGTGCACGCAGAACGAAGTCACTCTGGTGATGTGTCAACACTGCCAGCGTCTGATTGAGCAATGCGGCGACGATCAGATCGCCTTGTGCGCGTATGCCTACGACGGGTGACGCAGTGTCGATGTCCTCGGTCAGGTGCGGTGGGCGATCGGCATTAAGCGCATACACTGCAAAGCCATGAGCTCCGCGCGCGATGAACAGCTTTTTTGAGTCGATCCACAGATCGGTCGCTTCGCTTGCAACTGCGGTTAGATAGCGATGAGTTGCATCTAACGCGTATACCTTGCCCGTGTCGTCCAGCACAAACACGCGGGACCCTGCTGCACGCACCGTGCGTACCGCATGCTTCATGTTCACTAAGTGCAACAGCCGCGCGCTGGATGGGTCGTGCAAGTCGATCACTGCAATGCCGGCGGCCGTTGCGACATAGCCGGTATCATTCGCATACGCCACGCTGGTTGCTGCGGCGGGCAAATCCACACCCGTGGCCCAAATGGGATTGAGCGGATTGTTTATATCGTAAATCTGCAAGCCTGCGCTATCCGCCGCCGTCAGCGCATAACGTTGGGCCAGGACTACATCGCGAACCGGTGCGCGCGCGTGGTAGCGTACGGCCAGCCGCGGTGCTTGTGCAGTGCGGATGTCGACACTTTTAACGCCGCCCCACCAATCTAAAACGTATGCGTAATCGCCACGCACATTCACGCCCCAGGCCGAACCGTCGGAGTCGTAATAACCGGCGATGCGCGGCTGAGTAACGTCGCCGATATCGACAATTTGCAGTCCCGCTTCCCATGCGGCGACATAGGCGTAGTTGCCCTGCAAGTCGATGCCGCGCGCATTGCCGGGGATGGCGATTTGTCCGGCGGCGCGCGGGGCGGCCGGGTCGGAGATGTCGAGCACAAACAGCCCTTGATCGAAAAATGTCACGAACGCGTAGTTATCCCGCAGGCGCACATCTTCCGCCGCACCGCCCGGTGCGAATTGGCCGATCAGGCGCGGCTGACGGGCGTCGCTCACGTCCAACACCAGCAAGCCGCTGGCGTCGTCGGCAACGAACGCATACTGTCCGCGCACTTCCACCGCCCAGGCTTTGCCCGGGGTGTCGTAACTGCCCAGCACACGCGGTGCGCGCACATCGCTGATGTCGGCGATGTGCAGACCGCCTCGGTGGTCGGCGATGTACAACAATGTACCCGCCAATTTCATGGTGTAGGCCAAGCCCGGCGTCGGAATGTTGCTTAACAGCATCGGTTTGGCAGGATCGGACACGTCGATGATTTGCACGCCGTGATCGTCGTCGCCGACAAACGCGATGCCATCGCGCACCACCACGCCCTTGGACGAGCCGGGCGTATGGAAATTTCCGAGGTGGCGTAAATCGTTCGGGTTCGTGATGTCGTAAATATGCAGCCCGGAAAACCAGTCGGAGACGTACAGGGTGTTGTCATTTATAAAGCCGCGACGGCTGCCGCCCAGGTTAACGCCTTCGTCGGAAATCAACGCCGCAGCTTCAGCATGAAAGTCGATGCGCTGTGCGCCCTGCGGGGTGGCCAGCCACGCATCGCCATCGTCCCAGGCGATGGCAGCGGGTGCGCGTTCGGTACGGAAGCTTGATATTAATAACGGCAAGCCCGGCCGGGTAATGTCCACCAGCAATACATCGCCGCGCGGGGTGCTGACTAAAGCACGGCCCGCACCTAGCGCAACGTGCTCCACATCGCCCAGTTTATTATTGCTGCCCAGCAAGCGCGGCTGGGCGGGGTCGGCGACGTCGACGAGGGTGAGTCCCATCGGCCCGTCGGCCAAGTAGGCAATCTGGCCGGCGACGCGTAAATCACGAATCTGACCGCTGGTAAAAAATTTAGCGCGTGGTTTGATACCGGCGGTACCGCAGCCGGCGATCGACAACCCATCGCCCGGCGCCGTTGAGTAACAAACGCCCGCCTGTACGACGATGCGTTCCGTGGTTGCGCTCAGCTTACCCAGTACGTGTAACGCAGCCGATGGCTGCGTTACATCGGCTGTCAATACCTGGCCAGTTTCCAGCAGCACATATAGCGTGTGTTGATCCAGCGTGAGATCGCGGATCGTGCCGGTGACTTGCAGCGGGGCGAGTTCATGCAGCGTGGCGGTGGTATGCAAGTCGATGACGTGCACCAGCATGCCGGTATCCACAAACACGGCAAAGTCTGCACTGGCGGAAAATAGTCGCGCCCCAGCCGCAAGCGGCTTACGCGTCACCACTTGCGGCGGTTCGTGACGGACATCCACGACCACCAGCTCGTGCGCCGAGGCGGCCAATAGTTGGTTGCGTGTTGCAAGGGAAGCAACAAATGTGGTCTGCGGCAGCGCAATGGCAGCGCTTTGATAAGCGCTACCCGGCAGCAATGCCAATTGCATGCCTGCCGCCGGTTCAGCCACAGTGACGGTAACCGTGGCCGCGTGACCGTAGGGAATCTGCGCCGGGGTGATCGCGGTGATTTGTGGAGCAGCGTGCGCCGCCAAGGCGTGGACCCACAGACACAGGGTGCATAACCGCCGCTGAAGCGTTAATCCACGTGTGACACGCACAACTACGGTGACAGTGCGTCGATCGGGGCGCTACGCCCGCCGAGCGTGGGTCCCGAATCGAGGATTAATTCTTTGGCGGTTTTGAGATCCACCAGCATCGGCACATAGTAAACGCCGCGAAATTCTTCGTTCACCTGGCGGATGTGGATGAAATAGGTTTTGCCTGCGGCCAGCTCCAGACGCAGCTCGCGCGTCATCTCGACATATTCATCTTTGTTGGTGAATGCGGTCCAGTTACGGGTTTTCAGTAAGGCTTTTTCCGGCCGCACGCGCAGCAGCGTGTATTCGCCTTTGCCGAGTTTCAGCATTTCCATGCCGTTAAGTTCAATGACGACTGGGTTGTCAGCGATGCCGCGTTCGCGGTAGGTCATCGGCCGGATGAAATATACATTGGCCGCCGCGACATCGGGCTGCGTGACAATCATAGGGTGTTCTTTGTTGATGGTGGTTGCGCAACCGGCCAATGCCGCCAACAGCCCGAGGCAGAACAGGAATAAACACCGTGTCATTGAAGGTCTCACCAGGCGGCCAAATAGGTCGAAGGATAACATCTCATACTTCTTTCGGCACCGGGCGGGGCTTGCGTTGTTCGTCCAGCGCTACGTAGGTGAGCGTGGCTTCAGTGACTTTAACCGCAACGCCGGCATCGCGATTGCGCTCGGCGAACACCTCCACAAACACCGTCAGCGACGTATTGCCCACGCGCACCACGTCGGCATAACAAGACACCAGATCCCCGACATACACGGGTTTGTGAAATTGAAACTCGTTGACAGCGACCGTCACCACCCGCCCGCGTGCGCGCCGCGTGGCAGCGATGCTGCCTGCCATATCGACTTGCGACATGATCCAGCCACCAAAGATATCGCCAGCGATGTTGGTGTCGGTGGGCATCGCAACGACGCGAATGGTGGGTTGGCGGTCAGTCGGTAGGATGTCCATGGTGGCCGTCGCAAGGATTTGTACCATCATATCGGCGGCAGCGTAGTTTGCCAAACGATCCTAGAAGAGTGGCTGTGCACACTGCGATGTGCAAGTTAAAATCCACGGTAGCGCCAAAGCACGACAGTTTTATCGCGGCACGTTGATGACCGGCCGTAGCCGCTGTGCCGTCCAGTCGATAAAACAGCGCATGCGCGTCGACAGCAGTTTGGCGTGCGGATAAACAATGCTCACCGGCTGTGGCGTCTGCTCGAAGGCTTCCAGCACGAGCGCAAGTTTATTTTGTGCGAGCAGGTGTTGCACCTGATACATATAAAACATGCCCAGCCCCAGCCCGCTCACGCAGGCGTCGATGCTTGGCACGACTTGGTTGCAGACAAAGGGACCGGTGACGTGCACGTGCAGCGCACGGCCTTTTTCAACAAACTGCCACGTCTGACTCGGAGTCAGGCCGGTGGTGCGCAAGCAAGCGTGCGCGGCCAGATCCGCCGGATGTTTCGGAATGCCGGCACGTTTCAAATATTTCGGGCTGGCGCATACCACGCGGCGGATGTGTCCAACCGGAATCGCGACTAACGACGAATCCGCCAACTCCCCGATCCGCAGCGCAACGTCGATGCCTTCCTCGACCAAATTCACGACGCGGTCGAGCAGCAACAGTTCCACGTTGACCTTGCGGTAGTGCGTGATGAAGCTGGTGATGATCGGCGTGACATGCAATTGCCCGAACAGCACCGGCGCGGTGACGCGTAAGCTTCCGCTCGGCGCGTGTTGCTGCGAGGTTAGCGCCTGTTCGGCGGCGGCGATGTCGGCCAGAATGCTCCGGCAGCGATCCAAATAGTCGCGGCCTTCCTGGGTGAGCGCGAGCTTGCGGGTGGTGCGATTCAACAGGCGTGTGCCGAGCGTTTTTTCCAGCGCCGCGAGCGTGCGCACCACCGACGGCAGCGAGGTGTCGAGCAGCTCCGCAGCACGCGTAAGACTGCCGTGCTCGGCGATGTGAACGAAGGTGGTCATGGCGTGTAGTTTGTCCATAGCCAGACATGTTGCTTCAGTTTCTGAAAGAGTGAAATACGTTTTGCGGCATTTATCGTGCGTCGAACAAC
>JACQEQ010000113.1 GCA_016200445.1 Gammaproteobacteria bacterium
GCGGATTAAAGCCCACGCCGCCGAAGACCACGGTGCATTTCAGAGGCAGGTATTTGCCGTACATAGTAACGCTCTCGGCCACCTGCGCGGCGAGTTCCCGCGTCGGTGTGAGCACCAGCGAGCGAATTGCGCGACGAGTTCCGGCGGCTTGCGGCGCACTCAAGCGCTGCAACAGCGGCAATGTAAAACCGGCAGTTTTGCCGGTGCCGGTTTGCGCGCCCGCTAGCAGATCACGGCCGGCCAATACAATTGGAATCGCTTCGCGTTGTACCGGTGTGGGTTCGCGGTAGCCTTTTTCAGTTACGGCGCGCAACAGTTCGGCCGACAGGCCGAGGGCGTTAAAAGAATTCAAATCAGATACTCCACAAAAAAGAACCCCGCCAACGGGGCGGGGTTCGAGTCACTGAATACGTTGTGACAAAAAAGCGTTACGCCGGCACCACGTTGACGGCGGAAGGACCCTTCGGACCCTGCTGCACATCAAAGTTTACTTTCTGGCCTTCCGCGAGCGACTTGAAGCCGCTGCCTTGAATGGCTGAGTGGTGGACGAAAACGTCTTTGCCACCGTCATCCGGGGTGATGAAACCAAAACCCTTGCTATCATTGAACCACTTTACTGTGCCCTTACTCATCGAAAATCACCTCAATTGCTGTTAATGGACTTGTGACATGCAGTCGTCTTGGTGGGTAGATCTACGGGAGTAATGGCTGAAAACCAGTAACGAACTTCCGAAATGATTACTTGTCAAGCAACTGCGGAAACAGAATATACACGTGCTTTTGTTGCGAGGCCAGCTTTATAGCGCTTTATTTTCCAGTATCAAACCGAGTCGACATCCATAGTTCCTAATGCTTGATGTCGCCGTTTACATACAGCCAACGTCCGTGTTCTTTTACAAAGCGACTGACTTCGTGCAACCGGTGTGCTTTGCCATTCAGTTTGTGACGTGCCACAAACTCTACGCTGGCGGTCTGCGAGTCATCGTGCGCGTGGATGACTTTGAGGCCCAGCCATGTCAGGCCATTGATATCCAACTGAATTGATGGTGGCCGGGTCGAGGTGTGCCAGGTTGCCAGTAAATAGTCCGCGCGGGCCAGCACGTAGGCGCAATAGCGCGAACGCATTAGTTGTTCAGCGCGCTGTGGAAATTCACCCGCATCGAGGTAACGTCCGCAGCAGGACGGGTACTCCATTCCGGAACCGCAAGGACAAACCTCATTCATGGCGCCGGATTGGTAAACCGCAGATGTGTCGCTTCGATGTCGGCAAGTGCCTGCTTTGACAGCGTAGTATTCCATGCGGTGAGGTTTTCGCGCAGCTGTTCCAGGGTGGTGGTGCCGATGATGGTGCTGGTCACGCAGCTGCGATGGAAAACAAAAGCTAAGGCCAGCTGTGTTGGCGATAATCCATGTTGACGTGCAAGTTCTACATAGGCGGCTACCGCAGGCCGCACATTCGGCTTGGCGTAGCGTTGGCCAAACTCGGGGAACAACGACAATCGCCCCTGTGCTTTAGGATCGGTGTGGTATTTACCGCTTAAGTAACCAAACGCCAGCGGCGAATACGCAAGCAAGCCCACCTGTTCGCGGTAGGCGATTTCGGCCAAGCCGTAATCGAATGTGCGGTTAATCAGGCTGTAGGAATTTTGGATCGATACCACACGCGGCAAGCTGTGTTCATTTGCCAAGCGTAGAAATTCCATTACACCCCACGGATGTTCGTTGGATAAGCCGATGTAGCGCACCTTGCCTTCACGTACCAACTCAACCAGCGCTTCGAGTTGCGCGCGTATCGGCGTGGTTGCATGTTCTTGTGCCGGATCGAATTGATAGCCGCCGAACATCGGCGTGTTGCGTTCCGGCCAATGCAGCTGGTACAGGTCAACGTAATCGGTGCCCAGGCGCTGCAGCGACGCGTCGATGGCCGCACGGATATTGTTGCGGTCAAACGCCTTGGCGCCGCCGCGAATCCACGGCAGACCGCGCGACGGCCCGGCGATTTTGGTCGCGAGGATGACCTTGTCACGCGCTTGCTTGCGCAGCCAACTGCCAACGAAGGACTCGGTACGCCCATAAGTTTCTGCGCGCGTCGGCACCGGATACAGTTCGGCGGTGTCGATGAAATTCACGCCTTGGCTGAACGCGTAGTCGAGTTGCGCATGGGCTTGCGCTTCGGTGTTCTGCTGCCCGAACGTCATCGTGCCCAGGCACACGGCAGATACGTTGAGATCACTTTGCCCAAGACGGCGATAGTCCATGGTTGCCTCTAGCTACTTCTTGTCTAACTCGTCTTTCAAGCCGGCAAACGGGTTGAAGGTGGCGGCCTTCGGTGTTGCTTTCGGCGTGGTCACGCCGAAGTCGGCGCCAGCGCCGGTGATGTACTGCGAATACTTTTGATGTTCCCAATCATGACAATAAAGGCAAAGATTTTCCCAATTGCTGCCGTCGGGCGGATTATTGTCGTGATTGTGATCTTTGTGATGCACTGTTAGTTCATGCAAATTGGCGCGCGTGAAGTTGCGATTACAACGTGCGCACACCTGCGGGTGCATGCGCAGCGACTGCTCGCGATACCCGCTCATCCGCGTCGTGGCATCCTTGTGCGCTTTCGCCACAATTTCATCGAGTTTTTTCGTGTCGATCTTTCTGCTGGGTGGTTTACGCGGGTGGTGCGGTTTCGATGCCATCAAAGTCCCCTCGTCCAAATTGCGACCGAATAAAATGGTAAATGCGTGCAGAAATATTTACGAGACTTAACGGTTTGTTGTGCCCACCAAACGGCTATAACTTAAGGCTGTTTTTGAGCGTCGCTGCTAATCGCATAAAAATGTCATGACCATGGGCGATGATTGTATCGCGCCATGCGCCGTCGGACGGATAAAACGCTTCGAGCAGTTCGGCACGAATCCGCGCAGCACGCTGAGGATTCGAAGCGCCGTAGTGGTGTAGCCGGTTCTCCGCACGCAGCGCTTTGAGCACGCGAGTGGGTGTCGTGGTACCGAAATCTATTACCGTGCTGTATGTGTGTGCAGTTGCAAAGGAGCGTTCAATCAATTGCGTGACCATGCCGTGCGCTACGTAATTGGTAGCACCTTCGGCGTGATCGCTTACCACATGCGCGGGATCAAACCAGCGTGTAAACGCGGCGAATTCGGCAGAATGTGGTGCGTAATCCAGCAGCATTTCATAGCTACCGCGCACACCCAGCCCGGTATGTAAATCGATATGCAATACCGTGTGCGCATCAAGCAGCCAGGGGTCGGCGAGTAACCCGGCAATTATGGACAACGACTCTTGTGTGCGATCTCCGCCATAGAACAAGCCCTGAGGAAAATTATATTGGCCACCCGCAACTGCTTGTTGCAATGCAGGTTTGCCCAAACGTAACCGGTGCCAAATTCCGCGCAACATAAAATCATCAAACATCGACACGCGTGAGCTGGGATTGAGCCAGCGGTTTAGGCTGGGATAACCAACATTCTGCGGGCCAGGGAATTGAGTCAGTGCATTGCGGTTTAGATCGACATTGTTTTCGTTAACGCGACGACCGTGCGCGAACCCGAATGGATTTACAGCATGCAACAGCAACACGCACACGCCGCGCGGTAACTCATGAGCATAGTGCGCGAGCCACAATTGTTGCAGTGCACTGCCAACAAATCCTTCTACTCCATGCACTCCGCTGGTGAGCAAGACCAGGGTTTGAGGATGTTCGCTGCCAACGCGTGCGGCATCGATCGCCAGTTGTTCGTCTTGCAGTCCGCGTGCCGTGATCGCGTGACTCGACATACGCGCCTCGGCGCGGGCGGCAGCATCCAGAAATTGTATGCGCGCTTGGGTGTAGCTGTCGGCGAAAAGTGAGTTCACGGATTAATCGCAGCAGTTTTTAGATTGTGTGACACAGAGTATATTCCGTAACTCTCGTAAATCTCACGAAGGATCGAGGCGCTCATGGCTGAATCATTAATGAAAAACGTTCTTGGCGAACCGCTGGAATATTGTTCGATCAAGCCAATGACGGGCTTTACGCGCAGCGGCTCATGCGAAACCGGGCCGGAGGATGTCGGTAACCACACCGTGTGCGTACAGGTTACGCGCGAATTTCTGGAATTTAGCCGCAATGCCGGTAACGACTTGAGTACACCGCTGCCCGAATACGGTTTTCCAGGTCTGCGGCCAGGTGACCGCTGGTGTCTCTGCGCACCTCGCTGGCAGGAAGCACTGGATGCCGGCGCCGCTCCGCGCGTAGTGTTGCGCGCCACGCATGAACGTGCGCTGGAGGCGATTGCCTTGAAAGACCTCAAGTCGCACGCGTTGGATTTAAGCTGATTTGTCAATAACCGGATACCAAGCGCTGCTTTGCGGTTAATGGCAGGCACTTAATTGCGTATTCGCGCTTCAGCGCTGCACCGTGGCTCGCTAACTTTTCCTGGTAAACCAACACCGCCGGTAGTCGGCCGCGCGTGTATTTGGCGCCTTTGCCGCTGTTGTGTTTCAACACCCGCGCAGCGACGTCGGTCGCAACGCCCGTGTACAAGCTATGGTCAGCGCAGCGCAGGATGTAAACATGCCATTGCGCGGTTGAGCCTGCGATCATCGCGGTTGTATCCGATAAATTACGGAGGGCAGCTGCCCGTATCGCTTTCTACTTTACCGACCAATTTCAGAAAATTACCAAAGGGTCCCATATTGCCCATGGCTTCCATTTTGGGGCCGGTGAATTTCAAGCGGCTGAACATCATCGCTTTCATCGGGCCGTATTCGCCAGCACCCATCTCCTGCCAGCGTTTGGTATCGGCGTGCATGAGATAGTCCGCACCCGAGTCCAGTTCGGCGTGTTCAACAGCGCCACCGTAAACGCACCAGGCTTTGCCGTCTTTGTTTTCAATACGTAATTCGACCTTGGCGGCGTTTTCGCAGTCGCTGCGATAAATTTGCATCACTTTGTAACCCCGGCCTTTGTCGTTCTTGATCCACTCATCCAGTTTGTCGGTCAGCACTGCATCGGCATTCCAGGCTTCACAGGCTGATTTGGCCCATTCAGTCGACATCAATACCGGGGCAGCATAAGCGCCGGTAGTGAACGTACCAAAAATGATTCCGCTGATGACATGCATTTTGGATAATTTCATTTCGTTCTTCCTCGCGCTGCGATGTGGTTGTGCCAAGTGTAATATCGGAACCTCGATACTTGCGCCATGTGAAATTTAATCCACCGCAAAGCTGTGTAGATGCCGACTATGACACTGTTTTTTATGCGCCACGGGCAGACGAACTATAACGTTCCTGGTTTATGCAACGATGATCCACACGACGATGTCCACCTGACCGAGCTGGGCCGGCAACAGGCGGCGCAGGTTGCAGAGCAACTTCGGCAGATTCCATTACGTGCGATTTACGCGTCGGAGTTGCCGCGTACTCAGCAAACCGCCGCGATCGTGAATCAGTATCACCATGTGCCGATGGCGATCGATCCTGCCCTTAACGATATCCGCACCGGATACAACGGACGGCCGGTGCGCGACTACGAAGCGGCGATTGCGCACGACCCCTGGCATGCGCGCGCCAATCACGGCGAAAGTTTACTGGAGCACCAACAGCGTGTGCTTGAATTTATTGAGCGGCTTAAGTTAGTGCGGGAGCGTCCGTTGCTGGTGGTTGCGCACGAAGAAACCATGCGGGTGTTTGCGGCTTATTTTCGCCGTCTCGATAATGCAACGTTGTTGACATTATCGTTCCGGAATTGCGAACTACTCGAATTCGACGGCTAACGATAATTTAGCCGATGTCCTGGTCTTTAATCGCCTTGCCCAATTTGGCTTTGATATAGCGAATACCGTCGGCCATGTCGGTGTGTAAATTGCTGTCGGCAAGTTCCAGAATCATCACCGCGCGTTCGGCTAACGTGGCCAAGCTGCGATTGCCGTTTTCGCCATCGAGCAGCGCGATTTGTAATACGTCGTCGATGTTGATGACCAGATGTTTAATCGCGTCATCCAGCTGCGTTTCCGGCGTGTCGCCGGAAATCATGAGATTGCCGCCATCGATTTTTGCGCGCATGAGACGCCGCTGCGCAAGTTCCAGAAAATCATCCACGGTGTCGATCGGGTCGCGCCCGACACACACCAGACACAGGCTCACGGTAATTGCAGTAGAGATGTTTAGGTGTGTGAATGGTTCTGTAGTGATGAGTTTGCGCAGCCGGTCCCCGAGTACTGCGGCTTCCAGGCGCCCTGAATTAATCATAGTAACGACGAAGCGCGAGCTCTGCA
>JACQEQ010000108.1 GCA_016200445.1 Gammaproteobacteria bacterium
ATCCGGATGCCGGATGCAAAAAACTGTAGACGCCCCCGCGATGCCCCACAACTTTCCCTCCCCCTGCTTCGTCCGTGTACTGACACTGACTTTTTTACTCAACAACGCCGTAGCATTTTCACCGTGTTGAGCATTTTAGAATTTATTGGGCGGGTTGATTTTCGTCAAGCAGTTTTTACGGTGCGTGTATTTATGTCTGCATAATGTCATGCCTTGGCGACTTGGTCTTGTGGTAGTTCGGGTGCATGGGCAAGCAGGTTTTAGCTGAGCGAAACTGCAACCTCCCCGCCCGGCAACTGCTCCTGCGTTGCTCTACCTTCCGCCATCCATGGCGATCGCCGGCAACTGCTCCTGCGTTGCTCCCAAGTAACACCGTCGAAGTGATTGCTTCATCAGCGGGTTTCTTCGGGGCGATGTGCGTCGGCATGCCGTTTACTTCAACTCCTTGGTAACTGGGAGCGCGGACGTCCCGTCCGCATGCAGGCGGGACGCCTGCGTTCTAGGGTTACGCGACAGTTCAGCCAATATTTGTTGGAATTTTTTTCAGTTCAATCAAAGGTAATTCGCTACACTTGCGCTCGACATCATTTAGCGAATTCTCTGAAACCATGCGTGCTGTGTTAGCTAAAAATTTATTGCGTCTGTTATCGCTGCTGCCGCTGCGGGCGACCCATGTCTTAGGTGCCGTGCTTGGACATATCTTTTGGTGGCTGCCCACACGGCTGCGGCAGGTGACCGCGACCAATGTGCGGCGCTGCTTTCCTGAATTGAATGCGTCTGCCCAAACCGCGCTGATTCGCGCCTCTTTAAAAGAAACCGGTGTATCGCCCGCCACGGTTACGTGAACTCGAAGCGTTAATTGTCGAATCCCGCGAACGCTTCGGCGCGCATTTGGTGCCCACCACCGCAGCCGGGGTGCGGAATTTATTTCAGGTGTTGGAACGCGGCGGTTGCGTGGGCATTTTGCCCGACCAAGACCCGGGCGAAGGCAGCGGGGTGTTTGCGCCGTTCTTCGGCCAGCGGGCGTATAGCATGACATTATTGTCGCGCCTGGCGCGCAAGACCAACGCGGCGGTGTTTTTTGTTTATGCGCAACGGCTGCCGCGAGCGGCGGGTTACCATTTACATTTTGTAGCAGCGCACCCGGAGATCGCGCACGCGGATGCAAACATCGCCACCGGCCATCTCAACGCGGGTGTCGAGGCCTGCGTACGTACGCTGCCGGAACAATATCAATGGGGCTACAAACGATTTAAAACGCGTGCGGAGGGCGATGCAGAATTTTATTAAAAGCAGAAGAGCCTGGTAAAACCGGAAGGCAAGAGCATCGGGGTTGGGGTGCTGGGTGCCGCCAGGATTTCCGCTATTCCCTATGCGATCCTAAACAGCGTCTCTTACCACCGGTTTTACCAGGCTCTCCTGTAGTGCTTTCTTTGTAGGAGCGCGGCCCTCGGCGCGATGTGTCAAATTCAGCCGTGATCGCGCCGAGGGCAAACTCCTACAGATTATTTACTTAACGGCCGGTGACCATCGCGACACTACCGCGACCATCTTTAACCATTGCGTCCAACAAGACTTTGGCTTTCGAGTAGCCTTGTTGCGCTGCGCGGCGGAACCAGCTCATGGCTTCGACGTCATTTTTGTCAACACCGTTACCGGCGGCGAACATTCTGCCTACATTAAATTGCGCTTCGGCGAAACCCTGATTCGCCGCCTGGCGATACCACTGCGCCGCTTTGGCGTAATTTTGCGCGACGCCTTTGCCGGTTTCGAACATCGATGCCAGCGTGTTTTGTGAACGCGGATCGCCTTTTTGCGCAAATACATCCAGCTCTGCCGCAGCGACACCGAAAATGTATTTAGCCTGCGCCGCGTCTTTGGCAACACCGCGACCTTGTTCGAGCAATTGACCCAGACGGTAGTACGACATCACCACGCCGCCCTGGGCGGATTTTTCATACCATCGATACATCGCCGCATCGTCGGCGGTCGCGACTTCACCATTGAGATACATTTCCGCTAGGTTGTATTGAGCGAGTGCGATGCCGCCCTCGGCCGCTTTTCTCGTCCATTTCTGCGCTTCGGTGGCATCGCTTTTTATGCCGATGCCTTCGCTGAATAAGCGCGCCAACATATGCTCTGCACCGGCATGGCCGGTTTTGGCTGCGTCGATAAAATTACTGGCCGCCAACGCATGTTCGCCGCTGGCATATGCGATTAAGCCGTCTTCATACAAATCGGCATGACACGACCACGACAGGCCGCCTAACATCAAGCCCAGCGCGATCGATTTTCTGAATGGTTTGTTAGCACCCATGTCCGTAACTCCTGTGGTTCAACCCGACGATGGATCCACAGTAGCAAGACAAATTTGGCGAGAAAAATAATATCCGATGCTTTTCTTATAGGCGTTTTTCGAACTTGATTTACGTCACAACTGCGGCGGGCGTATCTCTCAGTAAGTGAGCTCGAACACCCAGTCAGGCACGCGGATGTTCTTATGCGGCCCCGTGCCAGCTTGGCCTACCACGTCATATTGCGGCGTGTATGGCTTTAAATCCAGCACCGGCGTCATATCGACCGCATCCAGCCCTTGAATCGTGAGCGTGTTGCCTTTAATGTCAAGGATGGGCACTGAGGTCACGCCGATCGGGTTGGGCCGATACGGGCAGCGGCATGCAAACATTCCCACCTCGGGTACGGTCGCGTGCTTGCCCTGAGGAACATGGGTGGGTTTCGAGTAACACACCTGATCCATCCAAAAAATCACCATCAGATGTGAATAGTCCATCAGGCCATGCAACGCCGCTGCATGCTCCGGGTTGATGACGATATGCGAAACAACTTCTGCCCAATTTATGTAGCTCGGCTCGATCTGAATGTTGCGCACCACGCCGATGGGATTGAGCGTCAAAGACGAGGCCGTTGGTGCTGGGGTCAGGTTCATGCTTTTACTCCGCGATCAGTGTGCGTAGAGTTTTCTCGATGTCCGGGTGATCGAACTCACGCCCGCCCATTGCGCGGTAGGCAATGCGTCCCTGCTTGTCGACAATAAAACTTGCCGGCAACCCGCGCACGCCCCACTGCGGCGGCACCTCGCCCTGGTGGTCGAGCAGCATCGGAAAGGTGGGTGCGGGTTCAATTTCGCCGGTATAGGCGAACACCAGATCGAGGCTCTCGGACTGATTGATCGCCAGCACCGTAAAGGGCTCGGTCTTGAGAGTTTGATACAACCGTTCCATCGAGGGCATTTCGCGCCGGCACGGCGGGCACCAGCTGCCCCAGAAATTAATCAGCACCACTTTGCCGCGATAGCCGGTGAGGCTCTGGGTCTTACCATCTAGGTCTTTTAACGCAAAATCTTTGGCTACGGTGCGCGGTGCGACCGGGGTGAGCGTACTGGTAAGATCGGTCTTGCCCTGCGCCGCCGCCAGCGCGGGCAGCAAGCAGATCAAACTAACGCAAGCCCGGCGCCGCAGGGCATGCCAGATTTTGTAAAGTGCCTGTATATGACTTTTCATGTTGCCTCCATGCGTAAATTAAATCGAAGCGTTCGCCGGGGGAAAGTTTGATCGGCGAATAGCCCAACGACCAATCGCCCACTTCCAGCGTAATGTCGTCCGGCAGAATCGACCAGCCAAAATTCACGCCCTGCTTTTTCCAGTCCGCGACCCATTGCGATTTGGTGCGCAGACGTTGCGCTTTTCCCCCTGCATTTACAACGCGCCAGTCCGCCACACGGTATGTCAGCGGTGCATCGGTTTCATTGCGCACCACACTGCCAAAGACGCAATAGCCGCGCATGCTTTCGTAAATCAGCGGCGACAAATCGCGCGAGGAATACGTGGCCTGCGCCGCCTCGGGACTGAGCTGAATTATTTCCAGGCTGATCCCTCGATCCGTTTGCTTCCAGGCCGTCAGTCCGGTGGCGGGATTATTGCTGGTCGTGAGATCAGCGGCATGCGCAGTGCCTAAAACGAGCGCCATCCCTAGTGCGAGCAATCGGTTTTGCATGTGTCCTTCCAATAATTAGTCACGCCATGGCGGCCCGAAGCGCCATCAGTTACGCCAAAACGCCGGAGACAATAGCACCAGCAAAGCAAAAATTTCCAGCCGCCCCAGCAAAATAAAAAAAATCAGCACCCACTTGCCGAACAATGTGACTGGCGC
>JACQEQ010000109.1 GCA_016200445.1 Gammaproteobacteria bacterium
GGCAGCCGGGGCTGGGTCAGCAGCCAACGTCAGACCAGAAAACGACACCATACCTGCTGCAATTAACGCTGCAATTTGCTTGTTCATCGAGATTTCTCCAAGAGTGATTTCTAGTAGGTTTCGAACATTATTTAGTTCTTGTTGGCGACTTTACATACCATCAGATGAACGCGACCTGAATCTAATCGGCGAGGTGTGACACCGATCATCGTAAGAATTCGTTTGGGAGAATGCCACGCGTTGTTCGTTATCTATCATTGCATTCTCGCAAATCCGACGCTGGCGGAATCATCCTGAAGCCATCTCAGACCACACTCAAAATGCTAGTACGAAGGGACAAAGTCACAAGAACCGAGGACGCGTAATGTTTCATTAAGATCACAGCCACGTCAAGCAATCGTGCGGCCATCTATAGCCAAACAACGTTAAGCTGATTTTAAGGGTAGCGATATTGGAAAGACGAGCAGAGGGGACATGTTTTGATAAAATGAAATCGCTTTGTGTCTGTCAGCACGAACAAAAAACATCACATCCTAGCGCCACAATGTGTTTCGCGTGAAAATCAGCCTTTTTAAATCCCAACGCTTTAGTACCGCATTCGCTGGTTGCAAGCTCGTGACGAATCAAGCCGCAGTATCGCCCGTCACCCTTGCGTTCAATAATTTCCGCCCAAAAGCACGAGCCATTGGCTTCGACACGAACGAAACAACCCTCAGTGATATGTTCGAGTTTTTCCGCATTCGGCGACACAAACGTACCATTTGCATATTGAACTTCGGTTTGCATAAAACAACCTCGTTGTTGAAACAATCCACATGGTTTTCACTGGAAGCGCCGTGGAATGCCAATTATCCCCGCATACTAATAATTGTCCACTGAGTATTAATACGGTACCTCGCAAAGCTATTAAATTAATGTTGACATCAGACCCAGGAGAACATTATTAACCTCTAATATTCGTTGAAAACTCCTGCCGGATATCCGCTGCCACATCGACATCAGCTAACACTCCAGGATCGTCAGTAATCATCGACATTAGGCGTTCATGCCCGGCTTCGATGAGACCGCGCGCACCGACATCATGCTGTAATGCTAGCAACTTCGTTTTAAAATAGGCAGAAAAACCCACCGGGTGACCCCGTCTTCCCTGATATTGCGGAGCGACAATGCCAGCGCCGCTACGCAGTTGCTGCGACAGACTGTAGATGGTCTGTGGCCGAATCCACGGCATGTCGCCCAGCGCAATCAGCCACCCAGCCGCGTTCGGTGTGGCCGAGACCCCACAGGCAATACTGGCACCCATACCCTGTATAGCTCCGGCACATTCAATAATAGTCAAGCCAAGACCCATAAAAACTTTACTCAATGCAACATCGCCCGGACGTATTACCGCCACACTGTTTGGCAATGCCGTGATTAAGTTTCGCGCGGCATGTTCGGCGATCAACATGCTATCGTCTAAACGATGTAAAAGTTTATGCGCACCGAAACGTGTGCCGGTACCAGCCGCCAGTAACACGCCGGAAATCATAACAGCCGTAACTCTGCCCCACGACGCACCGCCGTTAAACCGGCCAGGATCGACAGCGCGATTTCCGCAGGCGTCTTGCTGCCGATGGGTAAACCTACCGGACCGTGCAAACGCGCAATGGCTTGTTCGTCCAAGCCCAGCCACGCCAGTCGTTTGCGGCGCGCAGTATTATTCGTCATCGACCCCAATGCACCCACGTAAAAAGCGTCGGAAGGTAACGCGACGCTTAACGCCAGATCGTCCAGCTCCGGGTCATGGGTGAGCGCCAGTACCGCGCTGCGTGCATCGCGCGCGGCAGCAGCAGCTTCATCCGGCATATTATTGTCAAGTCGTGCTCCAGCCACATCCCACTGACGTGCATATTCGGCCCGCGGCTCGCACACCACAACTTCGTAATCCAACGCTAGTGCCATTTGCGCCACGAAACGCGACAACTGCCCGGCACCGATCAACAACACGCGCCACTGCGGACCGAATACTTTTTCGAGATTTTGATTATCGAAGAAAAACTCATGCGTGCGCGACACGGCATGAAGACTGACTTCTCCGGTTGCTAAACACACGCGTCGCGCCAATAATTTTCTTGCCGCAATAGCGTGCAGCAAGGTGTGTAGTGGAACGGCACTCTCCACAGATTCGACCAGTATCTCTACCTGCCCGCCGCACGGCAGCCCAAGCTGCGCAGCGTCTTCCTTCGTAGTGCCCAAGCTTATCAATTGCGGCTGTGCGGGCCACGCGTCGCGCAGACGAACGGCAAGATGTGATTCCACACAGCCGCCCGACACCGCACCGGCCCAATTACCGTTCGCATTCACAGCCAGCAACGACCCCGCAGGGCGCGGCGACGAACCATAGGTGCGAGCGACAGTCACTAATGCAACGCGCTGCTTTTGCTGCAACCATGCGCAGGCTGCAACAAGCACCTCTTGATCGGCGCAGATCATGCTTATATACGTATCGGTAATTTGCGTACCGGCGTGCCGGTCAGCGCATACAGCGCGTTAGCCACTGCGGGCGCAATCGGCGGCACGCCCGGCTCGCCGACTCCGCCAGGCGGGTCGGTGCTTGACACGATATGCACCTCGATACGTGGTGCCTCATCAATGCGCAATAACGGGTAATCATTGAAATTACTTTGCTGAACTCGTCCCTTGGCGAGGGTAATTTCGCCCTTCAATGCGGCCGTTAGGCCGAAAATAATTCCGCTTTCCATCTGTGCGGCGACGATATTGGGATTGACCACCATACCGCAATCCACTGCGCACACCACACGATGCACGCGCGGAACACCGTGTTCAATCGACACCTCGGCCACCTGCGCGACAAAGCTGGCGAACGATTCCGCCACCGCAATGCCGCGCGCGCGGCCTGCCGGCAACGGCGTGCCCCATCCGGCTTTCTGCGCAGCCAACTCCAAGACGGCGCGGTGGCGTGGATGCGCCTTGAGTAATTCGCGCCGCAACGCCAGCGGATCTTTACCGGCGGCGCGGGCCGCTTCATCAAAGAAGCACTCCGTGACAAATACATTCTGCGACGCGCCGACCGAACGCCAAAAACCCACCGGAACGCCCGCGTTAACCAACGCATAACTCACCGCTACATTGGGAATCGCATAGGGAATATTTTGCGCATTTTCCAACGACGTGACGTCGAGCCCGTCTTTAATACCCGTCGGGTACACCCGCGCAAAAATCGACGGCCCAGCGATGCGGTGTTGCCAAGCGCTCAGCGTGCCTTGCTGGTCGATTGCCGCCGTCATGCGGTTATAGGTCGCCGGGCGATACACGTCGTGCTGCATATCGTCCTCGCGTGTCCAAATCACCTTGATCGGCACGCCCAGTTG
The DNA here is from genome assembly GCA_016200445.1 of Gammaproteobacteria bacterium. Taxonomy (GTDB): domain Bacteria; phylum Pseudomonadota; class Gammaproteobacteria; order SG8-11; family SG8-11; genus UBA6921. Next base: position 3,375 of record JACQEQ010000109.1, read on the forward strand.
TTTGGAAATCTGCACCGCTTCCACCACGAAATCGTATTCCGAACGGCGCCCGAAACCGCCGCCCAAAAACGTCGTGTGCACCTGAATCGCTTCCGGCTTCAGCCCGGTATGCCGGCCGATCTGATGTTGTGCGGTGGCCTGTCCCTGCGTCGGCACCCAAACCTCGCAACGGTCTTTACGTACGTGTGCGGTGCAATTCATCGGCTCCATGCACGCATGCGCAAGATAAGGCACTTCGTAGACTGCCTCGATTTTTTTCGCCGCATTTTGCCATGCTTGGTTAACGTCACCGTCGTTGCGCGCACTCTTTCCGCTGTCGACTGCCGCGACTAATGCTGCTCGAATCTGCGCGCTATCCAGCGTTGCCGCAGCACCTTCGTTCCATTCGAGCTTGAGTGCATCGCGTCCGCGTTGTGCTGCCCAGAAATGGTCGGCGACCACGGCTACGCCCGCATCGATTTCCACCACGTGACGCACGCCTTTAATTTGCTTTGCAGCACTCGCATCGACGCTTTTCAATTTTCCGCCGAATACCGCGCAACGCGCCACGACCGCAATCAGCATGCCCGGCACCTTCACATCCTGACCGAACACTGCTGTTCCGTTCAGCTTGGCGGGTGTGTCAAGTCGCGGCACCGAAGTGCCAAGCAAACGAAACTGCTTCGGCTCTTTAAGGAACGCCGTTTCAGGTACCGCCAACTTGGCCGCTTGCTCGACCAGTTCGCCGTAACGCAAGCGCCGTCCACTGGCGTTATGAATGACAACACTGGGCTCTGTGCTGCATTCAGCCGTCTTGACGTTCCAGCGCTGTGCGGCGGCTTGAATTAACAACTCGCGCGTTGCCGCGCCGGCTTCGCGCAACGGCTGCCAAAAGCCACGCACCGAAGTACTTCCGCCAGTGTGTTGCCGGCCGATGATCGGATTGGTATAGCTCGCATGTGCCGGGGCAAACTCCGCGCGCACCTTTGCCCAGTCTGCATCCAATTCTTCAGCGAGCAACATCGGTATCGCCGTCATCACGCCCTGCCCCATTTCCGAACTGCCGACCAGCAGCGTGATGCTGTCGTCGACCCCGATGCGAATCCACGCGTTAGGCGCAAAGATGCCTTGCTGGCCCGCATTATTCACCGGAGCAATGTCTTTGCGGCCACAGGCGGCCGCATCAATGCCGACCAATAAACCGCCGCCAAGTGCCGCACCGATTTTCAGGAAATTACGTCGTGAAACCTCGATGCGCTCAGCCATGGCGACTCTCCTTGACTATTTTCGCGGCACGCTGGATGGCCAGCCGGATGCGTGGATAGGTGCCGCAGCGGCACAGTACCGGCGCCATTGCCTGATCGATATCGGCGTCGGTCGGTTGCGGCGTTTTGGCCAGCAAGGCCGCTGCCGTCAGAATCTGACCTGATTGGCAGAAGCCGCATTGCGGAACTTCCTCGGCGAGCCACGCCTGCTGTACCGGGTGACTGCTGTCCGCGCTCAGACCTTCGATCGTGGTAATTTTTTTTCCTGCCAGCGCGGAGACCGGCGTGACGCACGCACGCAGCGGTACACCATCCACCAACACGGTACACACACCGCACTGCGCAATACCGCAACCGAACTTGGTGCCGGTCAAACCGAGCAGATCGCGCAGCGCCCACAACAGCGGCATGTCCGCATCGGCATCGACCTCGTGGCTTTTTCCATTCACGTTAAGTGTCAACATACGTGCGCTCCTCTATTCAAGTTCAATCAAACGATTGGGTAACTCGTTGGGATTTTCTTGTTGCGCCGGGCAATGTTCCGCGAGAATCGTCGCGCACGCGGCAACCGCATCGAGAAAGCCCGGGGCAATACGCCCGGCCCTGAGCTGGGCGACAAAATTCTTGACGATGCCGTCCCAGGTGCCGGGCGCGACTTTTGCGTTGATACCTGCATCGGCTAGAATTTCCACGTAGCGTTCCGCCACCGATACGAACACTAATATGCCGGTGCGTTCGCGCGTGTGATGCAATTGCTGCGCGTAAAACTGCTCGCGCGCCAAGCGTGCCGCATGTTGCCGCTGGCTGCTGCGCGGCACCATACGCATTTTCAACGGCTGCCAGTTCAGCAACAGCAGCACCAATACGAACAACGCCGCTTGCGCTAGGTAGATTTCCGCCTGCGTCCACCACGCCTGCCACAACCAAACGATGGCCGGTAAACTCAGCGCAATCAGCGCCGACCACAGCAACGGCAAAAAGCGGTAATCATTACTGGCAGGCGCGATCACACACACCAACTCGCCCTGCGTCTTGGCCTCGGCGACGCGAATCGCCTCGGCAATTTGCTGTTTTTCGGTTGCGTTTAAGAATGTCATTGCATTTCCTTTTTGTTACAGCACAGTGAGCATCACAATCCAGCGCGATGCAACCGGTCGACCATCGTGGTCAATCGCGCCGTGCTGTCAATGGGGAGCATTTCGTTGACGTCGCTCACCTCGAACTCGGGCGCAAGCATGCGCAGTTGGGCTGCGGTCCACGCGGCATCGTCGGTCTTGCCCAGTCCGCTCCATGCTGCGGTTAGGTACACGTACGAAGACAGCAGGCTGGCGTTGCGCTCGATGGCATCGCGCAAGGCGGCTGCCGCGTCTTCGTAACGGTCGAGGAAATAATACGCGCGTCCCAACGCCAACGCATACGGTGCCGGGTAACGCGGATTGAGGCGCATCGCCTTGCGCACCAATGGCAGCGCCGCTGCGGCGTCGCCCTGGTAGGTGAGGCTGCTCGCCAGCACGATATAGCTGTCCGCGAAGTTCGGGTTGAGATGAATCGCGTGCTGCGCGGCATCTACCGCCTGCGCAAATTCGCGCCGTTGCAAATGAACGTGGCCGAGCGCCCAAAACGTTTGCGGCGATGCGGCATCGAGCGCAACGGCTTGGTTCGCCAACGTCAGCGCGCGCTGGCGCGCGACGGAGGGGTCGGCGTGCCAGAAACGCTGATCCATCGAGTAGGTCAGCGCCAACGCGCTGTAGGCGCGGGCGAAATCCGGGTCCAGATCAATCGCGCGTTGATAGTCCGCTTGCGCTTGCAGATTGTCCTCGTGCGTGTAGCGCACATAGTGGTCCTGGCCGCGCAAGAAAGCGTCGTAGGCGTCTATGCTGACGGTGTAGCGGCGTGCGGTGCGCTGTTTTTCTTCCTCGGTCAATTTGACTTCCAACGCGGCGACGATGCGGGCCGCGATCTCGTCCTGCACTTCGAGCACGTCTTGCATCTCCCGGTCGTAGCGTTCCGCCCACAGATGCACGCCGGTGCGCGCGTCGATCAATTGCGCGTTCACGCGTAGCTTGGACGCGGTACGGCGCACGCTGCCCTGTAACACGTAGTGTGCGCCGAGCGCACCGGCAGCGCGATTCACGTCCACGTCTTGACCTTTAAAGCTCGCAGCGGACGGATGGTCGATAACGAACAGCCCGGAGTGATTTGACAGCGCGGTGGTGATATCGACGGTGATGCCGTTGCTGAAA
>JACQEQ010000111.1 GCA_016200445.1 Gammaproteobacteria bacterium
GAGGCGCGCTCGCTCATGCTCGTCCAAATGAGCAAGAAACGACGGTGTGCGATGATTGCTGACATCCATAGGTAAGCGCCACTGTGACATCCACGCATCCGAAGTGTCTGCGTGCCGGTTGGCACACTACAAAATCATGTACCTGATAGCACATTCTGTCGTCTAGCAGGCAGAAACACTATTGGCGTTCCGTTACTTTTACACAGTTGTCGACTCTTCCTGAAGCATGCGTCGGCAGCCAGGGTGCCAGAATCCAATTTGTTGCTCAAGGATGAGCTTTTTTCTAATGACTCCAAACACTTTGCTGTAAAGCGCGGCCCGTGCGAATATTGTCGTCCAACCGACAGACTTGGGCTACTGCGGTCACTACATTCACGCGCTCACCAGACAAGTTTTCAACAAGGGGGATTGGTGCAATCACACGTTGCCCATGTTGGCGGGGAACATCTCGTTATCGACCAGGTGCATTTTCGGTTCGATACCACGCTGCCGATTTATCAAAACCTGAATCTGCATATCGAACCGGGCGAGTTCGTGTGCGTGATCGGGCCATCCGGATGCGGTAAAACCACCCTGCTGAATTTGCTGGCCGGATTCATGACACCGGATCAAGGCCATATTCTGTTACGGGGTCAGCCCATCTATCCAGAAGATCCGCATCTTGGCTTTGTGTTTCAACAAGCCACGCTGTTTCCTTGGCTTTCGGCCGTCGAAAATGTCGAGTTCGGGCTGAAGATGGTGAATGATAAACCACCCAAGCAGCAACGCGAATTGGCGCGCGAATATTTGGAACTGGTGGGGCTGAAGGGTTTCGAGGACTATCTACCGCGTCGTTTATCGGGGGGTATGCAGCAGCGCGTTTCATTGGCGCGTACGCTGGTTACGCAACCGACGCTGTTGTTAATGGACGAACCGTTCGGCGCGCTCGATGCGATTACGCGCGAAACCATGAACGACGAAATGCTGCGCCTATGGCAGGAGTTGGGCCAGACGGTGCTGTTCATTACTCACGACATCGACGAAGCCATTTATTTATCCGACCGGATCGTGGTGTTGAACCGCCCGCCGCATGGCATTTATCGCGAACTGAAAAATGCATTACCGCGTCCGCGCAGCGGGCCGGCCACACGCACGCACGAGCTGTTCTGGGAATATAAAAAAGAGTTGATGAAAGACATCACACAGGTTGCAATGTCGCGGCGTAGTGACAATACCATTGGCTAAGTTACTGAAGGGAGAGATAACAATGAACCATCTGTTACGCGGGATCAGTCTACTTATTGTTGCGGTGTCAAGCTTGTCATTTTCTGCGCTCGCTGCGGACAAGCCGGAAGTACGCATCGGCTGGGTGTATGCGATGGCCAATGCGCCGGTGATCGTGGCCGACAAAAAAGGCATGTTTGCCGCCAACGGCATCGATGCCAAAGTGACCGAATTCACCAGCGGACCGATTTTGTTTCAGGCGCTGGCCGGTAATCAGCTCGATGTTGGATATGTAGGCTTTGCGCCTGCAGCCAACTGGTACACCCGCGGCATGCAGACCGTGACGGTGGCCAAGGTTAACTACGGCCAGCTCGCCATGGTGGTGCGCAAAGATTCCGGCATTAATTCGCTCGCCGACCTCAAAGGCAAAAAAATTGCCAGCGTGAAAAAGGGCAGCGGCACCGATGCACTGCTGCGCGGCTATGTGTTGAAAGAAGAAGGCAAACTCGAAGCAGACAAAGACGTAGACGTGATCTCCATGCCCTCCGGCAACATGGGCGCAGCGCTGATGACTAAAGTCGTCGACGCCGCGTTTATGTGGGAACCCTTCACCACGCAATTTCTGCTCAATGGCGAAACCAAAATTCTGTTTAACGTGGCAGATAAAATTCCCGGCTACCCGTGGTACGTGATTGTGGTGAAAAAAGAATTCTTAGAAAAAAATCGCGAAGCCGTCGTAAAACTGCTGCAAGCACATGGCGAGGCGGTCGAGTTTCTGAATTCGTCGCCGACTGCGGGCAACGATTTAATTGCTGCGACCTTCAAGCCGCGCGTTGCTGCGGTAGAGAAAGTCGACAACCCCGAAGCTGAAAATATCGACCTCAGCAACCTCAAAGACAAATCGGGCAAGAACGTCGCAGAGACGGAAGTGGTGCGCCTGGCACGTGAACGCATCGGCTTCGAGTATGCAATCAACGACAAAGACATGGCCTTTTTCGACCGGCAGATCAACTGGTCGCGCTCGCTGGGCTTTTTGAAGGGCGATCTAAAAGCATCCGACATGGTCGATCCCGCACCTTTGCAACAAGCTTCCGCAGCCCGCGGTGCAAAGGTCACGAAGAAGTAATGCATTGAGGTTGTCATGAGCGCCGTGGATAGCGAAATCCCCACATCGGTTGCCGGTCCGGCGGCGACAGCACAGCAAAAGAAAACTCCGTTTTCTTACGGCTGGCTGTCGCTACCGTCGTTGTTCGTCGTGTGGGTGGTGCTCGCCTGGAAGCTGCCGTCCTACATTCTGCCGCAACCGTGGCAGGTGGTGCAGGAAGGTTATGAATGGGCGATCAAGGGCCAACTCCATCCGCACCTGATCGACAGTTTCGTGCGCGAGCTGATTGGTTTCGGTACTGCGGTAATCGTGGCGCTGACGCTGGGTTTTCTGGGTGGTTTTTTTCGCCCGTTCCGTGAATACCTGACACCGCTCAACATGCTGTTCATGTCGATCCCGCCGGTTGCATGGGCACCGTTGATGTTGATCATGTTCGGCATCGGCTGGCAATCCATCGTCGTGGTGATTTTCATCTCCGCAGTGAACCCGATGATCGTCACCATCATGGAAGGTGTGCTGCAAATCCAAGGCAACGAAGTGCGCGCGGCGCGCATCCTAGGCGCCAGACCATGGCAATTATTCATGTATGTATATTTACCGGCAAGTCTGCCGTATTTAACCGCAGGCTTGCGTATCGGTTTTTCACAAGCGTGGCGCGCGCTGGTTGCCGCTGAAATGATCGGCGCTTCCTCCGGCATCGGCTGGATGGTGTCGATGGGCGGGGAAGTCGGTAACACTGCACAGGTGATGATGGGGATCGTGCTAATCGGTCTGTTTTCGTGGATCTTCGAGCGCTTTGGTTTTAGGCAGTTGGAGAAACGCTACGAGGTTTGGAGTCACCACTAGGCACACTTTATAAATAGGGGCGGTTGTTTAATGCAGCAGGCGTACTCATGAAAAAACTGTCAGACGCGGAACTCAAGCACAAACTCGGCGACTATTTCGCACCCCAAGGCCTGTACGCAAAAACTAAAGACTTGTCCTTTTTAGGCCGCGTGACTTGCAATGTTGAAACATTGATTGCGGGTTCGTGGCAGGAAATCGTGCTCGATTACGAACTGGGTGCGTCGGGCATGGCCGATGGCGCCTGGTTCAAAGCTACCTTCCGGTTCTATTCCGATTGGGCGCTGTTTCAAACTTCCGATCCTCACGGCGCCAATTATATTTCCGCCGAGTATCAAGCGGGCCCGTGTCTACCGGACCAAAGCCCGGCTACGGTGCAGTCGCTCAAAGTTCGTTTTGATCAAAAAGGTCACGAACGGCCGTTTCAAAAAGCCGTCATTGTCGACACCGTCGATGGTTATTTGAAAGCCGGTGATCACATCATCATCCGCTTGGGCGATCGCCGTTTCGGCGGTGCCGGCACCCGTGTGCAAACTTTTGTCGAAGAAAATTTCCGCATTCGTTGTTACGTCGATCCGCTTGGCACCTCGCGCTTCGCCGCCGTCCCGGGCGACAGCGTGATTCAAGTGGTGCCCGGCGTTCCCGCGCAACTGGTCATGACTGCGCCACGTCTGGTACGCGCCGGTGAGCCTATCGCGCTGCGGGTACGCGCGGAAGACCAGTGGGGCAACACCTGCTGGAATCGCGCCGAGAAACTTGCGGTTACAGCAACGCTAAATGGCGTTCCAGTCTATGAAAAACAGCTTTTCTTGGCAGAACAAGGCTGGGCGGTGGCATTGCTTGACAACATTCCTGCCGGCCAGGGCGGCGAGTTGATCGTCACGGCACGGCTGGTAGAGCACCCGACCGTCAAACCGCAAACGTTTTACGTCACGGTCGACGACAATCTGGCAGTGCCGCGTGTTTACTATGCCGATTTACACGTACATTCCGAAGACACCATCGGTACCAACAGCACCTCTTACAATCTTACTTACGGCCGTGATGTATCCGGTCTCGACGTACTGGCGTTTGCGCACAACGACTTCAACATAACCAAAACTAAATGGGATGAAACCGTGGCGCTGATGCGCGCGATTCATAAAGAAGGCAGTTTTGTCGCATTCCCCGGCACCGAATGGTGCGGTTCGTCGTGTGCGGGCGGCGATCACAATGTGGTGTTTCTGCACGACGGCGTGCCCGAGTTTCCATTTTTGAAAAACGGCGAACACGTGCGCTCGGTCGAATGGAACGAAGACATGAAGGGCGGCGGCGTCGAGCCCGGCGCCTGGCCGCTGGAAGAATTATGGGCGGCGTATGCACACGATCCTGAAGGCCATCTGCTGATTCCCCACGTCGGCGGGCGCCGTTGTATTTTGGACTGGCACCATCCGCAACTTGAACGGCTCATCGAAATCGGCTCGTCGTGGGGCCACTTCGGCTGGTTATATCAAGAGGCCATCGAACGCGGCTATAAACTCGGCGCCAGCATGGCGGGGGATGAACATCGCGGCCGCTGCGGCGGCGGCGTGCC
>JACQEQ010000112.1 GCA_016200445.1 Gammaproteobacteria bacterium
AGAAATACGCAGCAAGTTTTCCGCAATAGCCGATTGCTCCACGCGAGCACCCAAGCGCGCGTCGGTAATGGCTGCCACTGACTTGCCTATCATCGACTCAAGGCCAAAGTGGTTTGAGAAACTATTTAGCGTCGGTGTTGCGACGTTGGACTTGCCGCCAAGCAGTTCAGTAATGATGTTAAGAATCGTTCCTTTACCGCCGCGTTTTGGCGTGATGAGCAAGAAGATTTTTTGCTGCGCGTTGTCGTTCGACGCTAGATAGCCGATGACTTCTTGCAGCGTTTCAATTGTCTGCGGATCGCTGGGCCATAGGCTCCACAGGAACTTCAACCACTCGACCGGCTCCGGCGCATTTGGATCATAGGCAAACGGCACGGCAACTAAAGCGAAAAGCCGACTCGTTAGCGGATGCAATTGGCGTGTTTCAAGGTCGAAAACACCGTTGCTACACACGACAAGGTTGCGCGGTTCCGGTGTTTCACGGCCGTCTAACCAGAGCGGCGTTTCCTTCTGGCCGCTAGTGTGCGTCGCCGCGCGCAGCGCGTCGGTGGTTTCGTTAACCTTGGTCGTGTTCGGTTGGACCGATACAAGTTCACGCACATCCTTCACGGCACGCCACATCATTGCGCCATGTAGGAAGTTGTAAACCTGCGACCGTAGCGCCGCGCTCTCGACTTCTTCGTAGCGACACCCATTCCACGTATGGAATGAATCTCGATAGTGTAATAACGTGGCGCCTTCTAGCTCGGTGTAATACGCGCTGATGAATTGCTGTGCGCTTTCGAGCGGGGCCGCTGGATTGACGATCAGTTGCACGTCGATGCGTTCCAACTTGTCGAACGCTGCACGACCTTGCTTCATCAAGAAGTCATCGAGTCCAACTTTTTGCCCGTCGTCGGCCTTCGGTAGTACGACCTGCTTCACAAAGGCGCCGCGTCTCGATAAATCTGCCGCCAGCGCACACAAAGCTGCCTGAATTTGCGGGTTGCTGATAGTGTCACTATCGAACACAAGCTCGACAACACGACCGCTCCACAGCCAGTCATCGAACTCTGGCAGCGGTACGCTGCGCCCGTTGATGCGAGTTCGCCACGACCAAACGCCGCCTATGCCGATGCAGGTTAGCCCGTTGTCCGTCGCGGCCATTGCCTTGACTTCGCCTTCCGTTACCACGAGCGTCACGGAAGGATCACGTATCACACCGGGCCAGTCTTTGCGCACGGGGTCGTAATAGATATGGTTCAACGTGCCTTTTGGCTGCGCGAACTTGTGCGGCGGCTCTGTCCCGAATGCACCGGAAAAAAGCCGATAGCGCGAAAAAGGAGCATGGAAATTTAAGAGCACCTCACTGGTCGGTGTGTAATACGGAATTTCGAGCGCATGATTTTCGCGATTGCACCGCGCCGCTGTTTCCTTCGGCGTCAGCGCGAGCAATCCGCGTTTTTTCGCGGTGGTTACTGTGATACCGCGCGCGCGCAGATAGGTCGCTACGGTTTCGGAAAGAGGAGTTTTTCCAGTGCTGCACTTACGGGGAGGCATCCGAACTCTCCCAGCAAAACTTGTTATGCAGTGCCAGTTGTCGATCACGGCCGCGCGGCACTGCGCAATAAATGCTCGCGTTCGGACTGTCAGGAATTCTCTCTACTCGAAACTCGCTCAGGATCGCCGCCAGAATCAGTGCGCCGTTGGGGACGTACCAACGACCAGCGTGCGCTTGTGCCGTCCATTCTTCGACCTCATGTTTTAACCCGTAGGAGCTTCGTGTGTGCGCTTTGCGTTGATCGACGCCAACTAGGAAATGGCAACAGACGATAACTGCAATCGCGTCGCACCCTTTGAAGTCCTGGCGTGTTTCGTTTCGCAGTACGTAACCGTTTGGAGAGAGGTTCGCTTGATCCGCAAAGTGGTTAACCTGCTGCGTCCACATGCACCGCGCGTGCTCGCCGCTATTGCTTGTCATTGCCGTTTGCCTTTTTGTTATTCTGTGTTGGTTGTGTTTGTTGCGTACGCAAGAAGTCCTCGACCGCGATTTCGGCGAGCATCTTTATAAGCTCGGCGAGTGCGGGGGACATTTCACGCACCCTTGTTGCGGCGGCGGGTTGGAATTTTTGCGAGCGCGTCTTCAAGCAGCGGAAGATCGTCCGGGCTGTAAATTCTTATGCTTGAAAGTGTGCGCGCGGGTTCCAAACAGGCGATCCGTTCCGCTGCGCGGATGCGCGCGGGTGTTGTGGTTAGCAACCGGGCAGCCATGCCTACCGTAATAACGTCGAGCTTCATTTTCGTTCCCCTTGCGCGGCAGCTAACCGCTTCGATAGGGGAATTATTAAGCGGTTTACTTAAACACGCTTGGGGCGTAAAATTAGGCTAATTACAAAGGGTTAAGTAGATGTCGAAACACGAAACACTTGAGTTTTGAAGAATCGTCGTTCTACGTAAACAGCGCGATGGGGTGGGGACGTGACAAAATAGATAAGACGTTGCCGAGATCGTTGACAAATTTGGTCAATGACAGGGGCGCGGTTTCGCGAAAATTGATACCGAGCGATCTTGCCGGGAGCACCGCGATCAGTCATTACATACAATCTACTTACCCGTGCTCAAAACCGACGGCGTCAACGATCAGAAGAGAATTAAACTCGGCGGGTTTAATCGGGACATGCCACGGCGCGATACCCTTTACGTGGACATCGAGCGTTGATGCTTTTTGCGACGCGCGGAAGCAACGCACTCGTGAAGCACACGTTACGGCACTCTATGGATGCACCGACGTTTCCAGCGGCGCGATTGAGGGGTGAAAAATGGGAGCGTTGTGTGTGTCCTAGACATTCGTTTGCGCTACTTGGGAGTGATTTGTGGCTAACGGACAAAAAAGAAGTCCACCCGCTGCGGTGTGTACAAGTTGCAAGGAATACACGCGCGACATCCAGCATGCAAATCAGTCGTGCTACAAAACAATTAACGGTAAGCGATGCAAGGGCATTTTCGCCAGCACAGTAAGTAAGGGCGATTGGCGGGAGTGCGAACATTGCTGTGCAACTGGCAAGCTTGATGGCAAGGGTTGCGCCCATTGCGGCGGGGACGGGTGGTTGCTGGCGCGCAACCCGCTTTAACGGGTTTAGCGTGTTGTAATCTGACGGGTAAGTGTCTACGCTACACGCGGCTTTACAAGCGGGATGCGGGTTAAATTAGTAATCAAGCGCGCCCCCGCTACCAACCTTATTTTACTTTCTTGCCGGTCACGGCAATTTACGAGCCCGCGAAATCATCCTGTAGTTTGGCCACCAGTTGCTGCCTTGCTTGTCAGTCGTCAAGCGTCACAGCGGCGACATATTTGTCGTTCGACAAGGATTGAGTTGCCGATCTTCGCCTGTTGCTTGAGTTCATAGGTTCTTGGTCTTGCTCGATTGCACACGTCCATCGTAGATGCATCGATTCCGATGTGCGCTCAGGAAGTTTCTTGATTGCGGTTTTGCTGCGAATAGTATGTTTGCGGCGATGTCTTCGGCTTCATGATTCGATCTTGGATGAGACTTTTGCACGGCACTCCCATTAGCAGTGAAGATGTCAAGCTTGCAGCCGGCTCAAACGTTGGAGGATATCACCCTGCAACCGTTCCACATCGGACACGGGAACCTCGAAACGTTTGAACATGCGTTTCCAAGATTTCGCTGCCGCGACGACTGCGTCGATGATCATGGCCGCGCGTTTCGCGGATAGCCCAAACGCTTTTGCCGTTCCCAGGACGGTCGCGCGGTCCGGTGGAAAGCTGCTGGCTCCAAACGACAGCTGGTGTTCGGCATTGCCGGTCCAGTTGGGTGTTAGGTCGTACGCCGGGGCGAAATGCCAGCCACGTTCGTCACGCAGCATCGAAAAATTTTTCAAGTGATCGTCGGTGTTGCCAAGGGCGATGTTGAATACCATCAAACGGAACAATTTCAGTAAGTCATCTGCAGGGTGGTAGGACCACAGCCGCAGTGCATCGGCAATATCGTGGTACCCCGCATAGTAATACCCTTCCGCGCCTAGCAGCGTTTGCAGACTCAGCATGTGATAGCGCCCGGCAGCAGGGCTGATGTCAAAACGTTCAACCAGCAACACCGGGCGAATACCGGCCTGAACGAGGCGGGTTTCCGGGACGAGAATTCCAGCGCTATGCGCCAGTTGCATGCTGGCCGCCTCCAGCGGTACCAGCGCGAAGGTATCGCGCAACGAAGGAAATTTGGCAATCCATTCGCGTCCCGTATCACGCACCAACGCTTTCGGGCGCGCACCGCCCGGTGAACTGCATGCTTGAAATAGCAGTGCCAGATCGTCGGTTTGTGTGGTCTGCCCCGCGTCGAAACGCAGTGCCGCCTCAACAATCGCGTTAAGGTCCGACACGCTCGTGATTTGATCTGTAACCGGGGATGCTCCAGCGTCGGCATACGCCAATGCACCCAGCGCGTTGGCGCCAATCTGTTGCAACAGGTACGGCACGCGCTGCTGCGGCCGCGCCAAATTGTAGCGGCGTACCATGACGCGTCGTCCCCACGCATCCGGAAGGGAATCCTCGAACACGGCATGCACGCCGGCTTCTGGGCGTTGGGCAGGAAACTCCTGTGGTAACAGCGGCAGGTGAACCGGATCGAGCGCAAACGCCTGTGGATGAATTAAATATTCAGGCGCATAGCGAAATGCGCCTTCGAGCTTTCCGCCATGCCGTATATCCGGGTCGGTAACGCCGAGCTCACCGACCTGAATTCGTTGGCTGTCCGGCAGCGTGAGCCAAACATTGAGATGGATCATCGGCGGGGCGCCCGTTGGCGTCGCGTGACTGTCGACTGCTGTTCAAGCTGGGCAAAAACCGACGCGGGTGGCGCGAGTAATTTTTCCACGCCGCCTAATTGATCCAGCAGGCGCAGTGCGCGAATCCAGTAACCCAGCGCGACGCACGGATCGCCGGCCTCCATCTTGCGATAAGTCGGTATCGACACGCCGATGCGTGCAGCGAAATCGCCTTGCCGGTCGTTGCGCCGCAGCCGCGCCGCAGCCAGGCGTTCGCCCAAACTATGCAATGCTTCGTTCTCTAATACAGTAAGAGAAATCATAGTTTGCATTGTAGTATAGAATCGATGGTAAAACTAACGGTAGTTATTATTGTGTTTTCGGCGGATGCAGTTCAAGCGACTTCAAATTGGCCTGTGACTGAAAGGAGTACTGAGACGGCAGAATCTACGCAACGACACCAGAGCGTTAATCGTTTGCCCGAGTTGTGTCGGATTGTCTATACTTCGCCGCCTGACTTCATTCCTAATTTATATCTAGGTTTTCTGGACGCGACGGCGGGGATCAGCTAGTGAATATCGTAGTAACAGGCGGCGCCGGGTTCATTGGTTCG
>JACQEQ010000106.1 GCA_016200445.1 Gammaproteobacteria bacterium
AAACCACTGCGGAGCAGTTGACGGATACCCAACGACTACGCGCCATCCTCGCCCGTGCGTTCGAGAAATTTATGCTCGCAACAGCGGGGCCGCCGGTCCTGTTGGCAAACGAGACTGCGGGTTAACTGCCGTTTTTAGGTTGATGGTTCGATGCTTCGGTTACCCCGCGAAACCGACGTGATGCGCGAGTATGGCGCTCACCCCGGCAAGGTGAATCAGGACGATTGTCCAATGGGCCTGGCGTCGCTGTATTTTGACGTGCTGAATCATCTCGTGATTGATGCCAGCCTCAACCCCGCAAACGCCTCGGAGCGGGCCTGCGCGGCACGCCATCTTGCGCACGCCCAGCCGAATGACCTGGTGATTTACGACCGGGGTTATAACGCCTTCTGGCTCTACGCCGCCCATCGGGAGCGTCGCTTGGCGTTTTGTATGCGCGCCAAGGTCAATCGCGGTGTGGAGTTCAGGCGCTTTGTAGACAGTGGTGCCCAACACGCGGTCGTTACCTTGCGCCCCAACCAACGCTCACTGGAGCAATGCCTCGAACGTGGCTTGTCGGTCGAGCCGATTCAACTGCGCTTGGTCCGCGTTGATCTGCCCGGCGAGGTGGAGGTGCTGATCACCAATCTCATGGACGACGCAGTGTATGACGCCGCGCAGTTCAAGGCGTTGTATCACCAGCGCTGGGGATGTGAGGAAAATTACAAACGCGTTAAGCACTGGCTGGAGATCGAGAATTTCTCCGGCAAATCGGCGCTGTCGGTCAAACAGGATTTTCACGCCAAAATCGTCACGGCGAATCTAACCGCCCTCATGACGCTGGCGGCACAACGACACGTTGAGAAAAAACCAAACCGGAAGCATGCGTACCAGGTGAACTTCGCTCAAGCTCTGTCGAAAATGAAACACATGGTCGTTATACTGATCCGTGGATCAGTCATGACCCTGCGCCATTTGATCGCGCAGACCATCGACTACCTCGCGTTGACGATTGAGCCAGTGCGGGAGGGCCGCAGCTTTACGCGGCGACGGAGGAATTTGAAAAAGAGAAGTTATTATTCGTGTTACAAACGTGCACTGTAATCAAGGGCTTCGGCTTAACTTACTGACATTGGGTAGCGTCCCCTTTTTCGCGATAAAATTTGCTCGCGGATATATTGTCAAGCATCGCCGCCAAGGTGCGGGCAATTGATGATTTGTAGCCGGATAACTTTAATTGGTGTCTGACCCCAATTGTTTCTTTCTTTTGTCTGTTTCTTTTTTTTAATTTTCTTTTTACTTCCTTATTTTGCTTGCCTCTTCTATGAGTTGCTCAATTCGTGCAACATCGTTTTTGAAAAATGCCGCCGCTTCTAAGCCATTTTCATGTCGCTCAATCTGTTGCACTTGGCACCCCAATTTCGCACGAACAAACTCAAGTGCTTTATCTTCGAAAATTGAATCTCGCCGGGTTGGGGGCAATGTAACAAAGCCAACTGATATGGTTCCTACCAATGTTGGAAAAGACGTTGCGTTAAATATGCGGTCTTTTCCATCGGTCGCCGTTATGCGGATCCGCTCCGGGTTTTTTCCTCGCTGTTTTTTCTCCTGCGCAATGCTTAATGCTTTCAATCCATTCTGTGTGAGAAAAGCCTCAAATTGTGATTCAACCACTTCCAGCTTAATAGGATCACATTTGAGATTAAACGAAAGATCAGGGAAAAGTGCATCGTATCGGAGATTTTCATCGCCATAGGCAGGAATGATCCAAAATTCACTGATAATAAGAATAGCTCCGAACACAGCGTCAAATGTTTTTGAAAAAATTATATTCATAATGCAAGCCGCCTTTAAAATTTTTGCGCAACGCCATTCCATAGAACATACTGCCTAATCGCTTCATGGTTGCCAGTAAATCCCACATAGCCCGCGACGTAGTTAGTCGTCGCGTTGAATAAGCCCGAATTTGATCCTGTGCCATAAACCTTGATGTATATGCTTCCCTGATCCACAACTACAGCTTGTGTTACCGAGCCGCCGTAGAAAATGTGGCCGCTTGCTGTTTCGTTGTATGTCACGAGTGAATCTCTATCAACGTAAACATTAATATGTCCCAAATTGCTATTTCCTGTGTATTCGCCGAAAACATAATATTCTCCGTTATTTACAACTACTGTACCCGACGGCTGGCCTGGGTAATCGTGGCGCAATAACCCCTCATAAACATTTTCCGGCGTACATCCTGCTGAACCTACGCTACATATTCGAGTTCGATAATCATATTCATGGCCGTCTTCATGAATGTAATCATTAAACATATACGAAAATGCCCCCGTCATTGCTCCATCGCGGAAACTTCCTCCGCCTAGTCTGGAGCCAATACCTCCGACGAGCGCATTAATCCCAACATGCTGCGCGTAATTCATGCCTTCGCCTTCCAACAGCCCTGAAGTTGCTTTCGAAAATGCGCCACTGATAAATCCGCTCTTGAAACTACCACCCTGCGCAACACTCATCGCGCCACCAACAGCTCCATGCAACGCCATACGCGCTAACGCACCGCCAGGCCCGGCACCAAACGACGGACCAATGTTACCTGCGACATTGAAAGCATAAGCACTCACCCCGCCCATCACTGCACCCTTAAGGGTTCCGGTATTGATATATCCTGCGACTGACCCAGCTAATACTTGGCAGGTCGGGCATGCATAAATAATCGCCGCCGCAACCACAATCGCCGTCACCTGCTTCAACCCATGATTCCACGCCTTCTTCCACTTCTTGCTCAACCAGCTGTACCCGCTCGGGTCGCTCATCGACAGCGGGTTATTCATCACATAGCTGTAGCGGTTGTAGCTTTGCAGGTTGTTGGGCGCTTGGATGCTCGGGTCGGCTTGCAAGAAGCGCCCGATCTTGGTGTCATAGATGCGGCCGTTCATGTGGATCAGGTTGACGCTGTCCAGCATTTCGTGGCCGGTGTAGCCGTGCTTGGTTTCGATGGAGGTCAGGTTGGTGAACAGGCCGCTTTGGCGACGCGCGCCGAACGGTTCGAAGCTGAAGCGTTCGAACACTTGGAACACGCCGTTGACGTCACCCGAAATGGCGGTGACGGAGCCGAGGTTGTCTTTATGGAAGTAGCGCGTCTTTTTGGTGACGACGCTGTTCTTGACAGTTACGGTGTACACCGCCACGGGTGACGACGCGGCGTAGATGTGGTGTTGATATTCAACCGTGCCATCTTTTTTGGTTTCTTTCAAAAACTGTGTGCCGGCGTCCCAGCGCGGGCTCATGTACAGCGTCATGTCGCCGTCTTTCACCTGGATGATGCGTTCATGCTGCGCGTCGTAGGCAAACTCGACCACCGACGCGGCGGTGGCGATGCGCTTGGGCATGTTGAAGCTGGTGTAGTCGACGTTGCGGCCGGTGCCGCTGGTTTGGTTGCCGTTGGCGTCGTAGGCGTATTGGC
The DNA here is from genome assembly GCA_016200445.1 of Gammaproteobacteria bacterium. Taxonomy (GTDB): domain Bacteria; phylum Pseudomonadota; class Gammaproteobacteria; order SG8-11; family SG8-11; genus UBA6921. The sequence continues at coordinate 3,446 of JACQEQ010000106.1, forward strand.
CGACGACGGCGCCCGCCTTCTTGAGCTGGGTGACGGCGTGCGGCCCGGCAAAGGGGCTCGCCACGCCGGGCTTCAGGCCATACACCCATTCGTCGGCGTCAACGTCGGACTTGGTTTTGAAATTACCGAACGAGTCGTAGCTATAGGTTTTGTTGAACGCGGCATTGCCGGTGGCGGTGACGGAGGTCAGGCGATCCAATGCGTCATAACCCAGCACTTCTTTGCTGCTGCCGTCGTCGCGTGTATGCAGGTTGGCGACTTTGTCGTATTCGTAACTGAAGTCCTGAATGGTTTGCGCACCGCCCAGGCTCTTGATGTGCCGCACGCGGCCACCCTTGGTGTAGGTGTATTCGTTGGTCGCGCCGTTGCCCAAGGTTTCTTTGGTGACGCGGCCGCTGGCGTCCATGCTGTCGACGCGCCAGAAGGTGCTGAGCCCGGCGCCGTCGGTGATGTTGGTGACGTAGCCCAAGCTGTTGAAATTACGTTTGACGGAGAAGCGCTCGCCGTTGACGCCCGGATAGGTGGTGCTTTCCAGACGCCCGCTGGCATCGTAGGCGCTGTACATGGTGTACATCTCGCCGTTGAGCGCGATGCCCACCAGCGCGGGGCGGCCCAGGCTGTCGTACACATAACTGCGCGCGGGCGGATAGGTGAAGCTGCTGCTGCCGCCGACGGCCTGGCCTTTAAAGCCGACTTCTTGCGCGACTTTACCGATGCCGTGCGGCGCGGTGTCGTACGTCCAGGTGCTGGCGCCTTCGGGCTCGCTGCGCTTGACCATACGGCCGAGCACGTCGTAGTCCATGGTCACGACCTGGCCCTTGGCGTCTTGCTGCCACTTCAGTTCGCCGAAGGTGTTGTAGCCGTATTGCCATTGCCCCATGTCAGGGTCTTGCATGTAAATTTTGCGGCCGCGGCTGTCGTAGCCGGTGACGATGGAAGGTAATTTCACGCCGTCGTAGCCTTGGTTTTCCACCACCACCAGATTCCCGAAGGCATCGTAGCGGTACTTGACGGTACTGCCCAAGGCATCGGTGGTCTCGACCAGCTTGCCTTCGGTGTTGTGTTCTTCGACGCGGCTGTGGCTATTGGAATCGGTGATCACCACGCGCGGAACAATAACCGTGCTGCCCGACGTGGAATCGAAATAACTGTACACGCTGTAGGCGGTGCTGGTGCTAACCGTCGCGCTGCTGTCGGGCTGACTTTCATCCGGCATGCTGCCCGATTCCACCCGACCCAGAATGGCGTTGTAGGTGGTGATGCTTTCGGTTTTGCCCACCGGGTTGTTGGCGTAATACGCGTTGGTGGATTTCCACACGCGGCCGTAGTCGTCGTAGTAGGCGTCTTTGTAAATCGTTTCGTTATTCAGGCCCTGCGATTCGGTCGTGATAACGCGGCCTAACACGTCGTAGTACGCGTAAGCCACGGCCGTGCTGGTGCTGCTGGAGGATTTGACCCGGTACTTGGGCGTAGCAACATGCGATGGACACACGCTGCAATCCAAATATTCGGTATCGCTGTAAGTGCCGTCGGCGCGCAGTTCACGCACCTTGCGGCCAAACGCGTCGTAGTACCACTGCGTGGTGAGGCCGTTGGGGCCGGTGCTGCTGATCGGCACACCAAAGCGCAGGTCGATGGTCTGGGTTTCTTTGTGGTCCTTCGCATTCCACGACGTAACCGTGGCGGTACCGTCGCCGTTCTCGACATAGCTGCTCTTGCTGGTGCGGCGCGACACTTGGGTGTCGCTGCCGGAGATGATGCGTTCCAGCGGTTTTTGCGTCAGGGGGTCGAGCTTGACTTTACCAGCGGCATCGAGATCGGGGCCGATGACATAATCCAAACCGGTGACCGTGGATTCGGTTTTAATGCCCCAGGCGTCATAGCTGTGAGCGGTGACGACTGTGCTGTTGCCCCAAGTAAACGTCTTGGACCCAACATCAAACGTATTCGGCTCGACGATTTCGGTTTTCAAACGCCCTGCAGCGTCATACACAAACGCCGCCTTGCGTGTGCCCGTCAGTGCCTGACCGGTAACGCTGAACGCGCCCGGCATGGTGCTGGTCATACTGGTCGTCGCAACCTGCCCAAACTGCCAGTTGGTATAGTCGGACGGGTAAAACACACTCTCGGTGGTTTTTATAAAACCGTCGCTGGACTCGACCTTGACTTTTTTGGTATTGCCGTCGACGTCAGGCGGATCACTGGTGGTGGTGACGTGCGAGATTTCGGTTTCGTCGAGTTCGTAGCTGTACGAAGTCGTCGAGGTTGAATAGGTGAGGTAGCGCTTGTTGCCAAAATAACCGGCGGTTGCCGTTGTACCGATAACTGTTTGGTCATACGCATTGAGCGTCTTCGACAGCAGCTTGCCGTTCGGCTGCTTAACATCGGTCTGGTACGGCGAACCCGTGAACGGGAAATCCTGCAAATTGTAAGTCGTTGAAACCACGCCGTTGGGCGCGGTGACTTCCACAATGCGGAAACCTAAATCACCTCGGCCGCGTTCATGCTCCTTCTTGTCGGTATAGTGATATTTGGTTTTACTAGTGCTTAATGTTCCCGGTTTACTAGCGACATACGCCGCGCTTACCCCGTTAGTAACACTGTATTCAGAGACCACATTAGTATGGTCCTGGACGTCCTTCGTTGGATAAGCGGCGTTGTTTGCCTTGGTGTAAACGGCGGTGTCAGTGAGCGGTTTGTAGGTGATAGTAGTTTGAGCGTCGAAGCCTGTAGTGACCTTCGTTAGGAGGTCGGGAAACGCGCCGTCGCTATTCCACGTGTGGACGTAATTTCCCCCAACGATATGGATGAGGTCAGTCTTGCCGTCACC
>JACQEQ010000105.1 GCA_016200445.1 Gammaproteobacteria bacterium
ATGCAACGGTTGCATGCCGGGTGCGCATGCCGAAGTAGCGGCCGCGCTTGCGCTGCGGCACCAGGTCGCCCATCAAGCTACTCCACTGCGGCGCGATCAAGTGGCTGGACGCCTGATAAAAAACAATCACGGTAATAAACAACGGCACCGCATGTTCTGGAAATAACAACGGCAATGCCAGCAACGGTAACCACAAGAAACACTGCACGTAGGCGCCGAACAGAATGATGGACCGGCGCCGCTGCACGAAGCGTCCGCACCAGACCGACACGAGTTGCGCCAGCGATGCCAGCAACGGCGGGATCGATGCCAACATCGCAATCTGCGCATTGGTGGCTTTTAAGAACAATGCAAACGCGGAAAAAAAACTTTCGCCGGCACCCGACATCGCGGAATGTGCAACTGCATCGCGTACCGAATGCCGCAGCGAGGTTTCAACTTTTGGGTCTTTAGAATAAGTGCGGCACATGACTCTACGACGGTTCCACCGACAACAGACAAATTTAAACTCTTATCTGTATTTACGGCGCAAAAGAACAAAACATTACCGCAGCATCCGCCGCGTTGAAAATATGCGGGGGAGGCTTTCTAGTGTTGCAGGTAGTCCAAAATCAACGCGCCCAAACGTATGCCGCGTTTGTTCAACGCCTCCGTGCCGAAGCGCACATTGAATTCGAACAGATAGAAGTGGCCATCGACTTCGGCAATATCAAAGCCTGCGTGATCCACGCCTAATTCTTTTGCCACGCGCTCCACCAAACGCAGCGCGCCGTCCGGCACGTCTTCGAAAGAAACCGCGCCGCCTTGCGCCACGTTATTGTGAAAGCGCCCGTCCTGCGCAACCCGCCAATAGGCTGTCACGACCTGCCCGCCGATCACCACCACGCGCAAATCGCGATGAATCGGCAAGCGCTCTTGGATATAAAGAATCTCGTTGGCGTGTGCATACTCGCGCAATTGCGCCTGCGATTCTATTAATATCACGCCCTGGCCCATCGAACTGCGCACCACTTTCGCGACGCAGGGAAAACTGAATTCGTCCAACATCTGTTCAAGCGCCGCCGGTGTCGACGGCAGAATACGCGTGAACGGCACATGCGCCGGACACACCGCCTCGAATGCACGTGTCATTTCAATTTTGTCGTGACCGAGATGGTAGGTATTGATGCTGGGGAAAATACGCCGCCGCCATGCGTACACCAGCGCATTCACTTGCCAGTAGCCGGGGAACAACAACACGTCGGCCGACAGAATTTCATCTTTACGCCGCAACCAATCTTCAGGCTTGACATTAATTACGCCCGGCATTTCCAGCGTGCGCAGCGCATCAAACGAGATCAAGCGCATTGATGCGAGAACGCAATCGGGGTGCGGCAACGCCGGCAAAAATAGGTCACACCACGCGCCACACGTTGATGACGCACACGGCCAAGATACAGATCGCCGGGACACGCGCAGCGGTAAACGAAAGGCGACCGCGTGCGGCGCAACATCGATACGTCGTAGTCATGGGTCGCACAGGTTTCCAAGCCAAAATCACGCATCACCGCTTTCCATTCCGCACCATGCGGCTTCACACGTCCGCGATAGCGTGCCCACACCACCAAGTGCGCGACTTCGTGCCCGACGGTTTGCAACAAAAAATGTTCTTGGTTGGCGCGCAGCAAGCTTGCGTTGAATTGCAGATGCCCGCGCTGCAAATGCGCCTTACCCGCCAACGCGCCACGCAAACGCGCATCCCAGCTCGGCACGGCAAGGCAGGTGTCGTAGGTCGCGTTTGCGAGGGCAATGAAGCCACGTACCCGTGCATCCAACTCCGCGCATAGCGTTTCATCCAGCGGTTGCGTACTGCCGCGCCGATAAATGTTTCTAAATTGTGAAATAAACATGGGGTGGTTGTGCACGCTGTCACAGGAAAGCACTCACGATAATTCATCTACAACCCGACAAACAATCGCTGAATTCACTTACCCAACCGACCGCGTCTTGTATTCCGGTCTTTACATCACGAGAGGAAGTCATGAACAACAACTCAAAGCCATTTCGTCTTTCCGTCATCGCTGCAGCACTACTGGGAGTCTCCGGCTGCTTAGGTGGCGGTAGTAAAGATACCAGCACCACCACGAGCACGGGAACGGCGAGTTTTCCTGCGGGGCTTGCCGTTGCATCGCCTACCGCGCGTTCGAGCAGCTCGGCACGCATGGTCGCGTCGGCAGTATCGGCCAACGGCGCAAGCGGCAGTGAATATGCGTGGGCTACCAAAAAAATCGCTGATTTACTCAGCGGCACCGCCGCCGCCAAAGATGTATTTGTGGCAAGTTCGCTGACGCAATCGAGCGGCAACGCAGACTGTTACGGCCCCACCATGGCGTATGTCGGCCACCCCGGCGGATCACCGGCCTCGGGTCAGTTACCGTCCGGCGATTTAGGCATCTGGAAAGAATCCGACTCCTCCGGCACCGTCTGCGCCGCTGCTGAATTGAATCAACAACTCAAAGGTGTGAGTAGTCACACCATCATGGGTTTGATGGGGCTGGCCAGCATGGTCAGCGTTGCGAAAGCGACGGGCTTGAGCATCCCCAGCGCCGGCAGCTCGTTGGATTTACTCAGCGCCATGAACGCCGCAGGTATTGCAGACGTTACCTTCACAACCGCAACTCTCGCCTTGTCCGCAGATGGCAAGACCTGGTCCTATACGCTTGCGTTGAACTACACGCAAATGTCTAAAGTTCGTGCCATCTCGTTGAATCTCACGCATGTACCGGGCGCGACCGATAACGAATACAAAGGCATGCTGACCTATCGTGTCGACAGTGATGCAATGGGTGGAAATTGCGGCATGGTGACCGATGCGACCATCAATGGCACCTTGTATTACAACCGCAGCTCGGCAAGCAGTTTGCTGGTTAATGCACGCGAAGGCGGCTATTGCGATAAAGGCATCACCGGCGCGACCATCGCCGACATCGATGTGGATACAACCGGCACCTACGTGTTCCTCGACCCTGCTGCACTGTATGACGGCACGACCAAACTCAATGGCTGGGGCAACAGCTTTTCCGTGTTCAGCGGCAAGTTCAACCCAAGCACTCAAGAAGGCGACTACGTTTATGCCTGGCAAGCGGGCAAAAATGATTCGAATGCGCGCACCTTCCAAATCCACGTGGATGCCGACG
>JACQEQ010000114.1 GCA_016200445.1 Gammaproteobacteria bacterium
ATGATGTCACTCTGATTTGTTCTGACCGGTTGTACTAGGGCTCGATTGGCCGGTACCAGTTGACCCTGTACCGGATTGTGCCGGACTCGATGGCACCGGTTGCATGTTAGGAATGGGGGCGCCTTTCTTATCTAAGTTGCTCGGATAAACTGACTGCATACTCGGAATAATAGCGCCGCACGGTGCCAAGGATGTTTTCGTTTCATTTGTCATAGACGTGTTACCTCCGAGATTCGCTGAGACAAAAACTATAGTAAGTAGAATTGCCGCAATAAAAGATAAGCCCGAAATATAGTTTATTACGTCTGTAGCTCTGGCAGGAATGTTTGGCTTTACTAAGTACTCATCTTCTTCGTACAGGTAGTATCGTTCGGCATAGAATAATTGGCGTTTAATTCCAAGTTGGCTAGCCAAGAATGATGTCAATGTTGAAATGATGGCAAGCCCAAACATCCACCACGACATTGTCAACAAAATAAGGTCATGTGCGGTGCACACTGATGCTATGTCTTTTATAAACGCAAGCGAAAGTCCTAATACGCCAGTTGATAACGTTAAAATAGCGCCGTCATACCGTTCAGAATTCGAAAGTTGTCTGGTCAGAAGATCTTTGCGTGTTTCTGCGTATAGCCGCTGCCTCGCTTTAAGATCATCGTCCGACATCGAATAGCCCCCTTTCTCACTAACAATTCTTATGTGCAGCTAGTACGGCAACTATTTCATTATCCCCAGCGCGTTCTGCAATCAAAGGCGCTCGACGCACTCCCAAGCGTTGCGCCAGTTCCACCGCGCGTTGACTAACGAGTACTAACTGCGTATCACGCAAATACACTTGCCCTTCGCTGCCAATCAAGTCGAACAGATTTTGCAGGCTTTCGTTGCTGGTCACGACAATTGCGCTGATGCCGTTGCGTGCCCAGGCTTCGAGCAACACCGCGCGGTCGACGGGTGGTTTTTCACGGCGATACACCTGTACGTATTCAACTTGCGCGCCACGACTGCGTAAGGTATTGGCCAGATGTTCGCGGCCGCCTTCGCCGCGGAAGATGATGACTTTTTTACCGGTGACTTGCTGCAACGCGGATAACGCAAGCAGGGCCTCGCTGTTGAAGTCGTGCTCTGGAACCAAAGTGGGCGGATGTCCGGCGGCGTGCAATTCACGTGCGGTACCGGCGCCGACGGCGGCGATTTGTAAACTGCTTGGCACGCCACCGGCTTGTGCGGCGTAACGCAGACCATAGTCGACAGCGTTGGGGCTGATGAAAACGGCGAGGTCAAATTGCGCGAGCCGTTGCAGCACCGACAACACAGCTTGCGGATCTTGCGGTGGGGCAATCGCGAGCACGGGAAACAGAATGACTTTTCCACCGGCCGCTTCGATCAATCGACACAAGTTATCTGCCTGATGTGCCGGCCGCGTGACCACGACCGTGCAACCGTGCAAGTCAAGCTCAGGCACGCGCGTAGACTTCTTTCAAGATGTCTCCGGCGCCGCGCGCGAGTAAATCGTTGGCCAGTGTGATGCCAAGTTCCACAGCTTTACTGCTGGGGCCGCGCACTTCACCGCGAATAATGCGTAAACCATCGGGGCTGCCAACCAGGCCGCGTAACCACAATGCGCCGTTTTCTAGCATGGCGTAGCCACCGATCGGGACCTGGCAACCTCCTTGTAAACGCAGGTTCATCGAGCGCTCGGCCTCGACGCAGATGCGGGTGTGCGGGTGGTTCAAGGCGGCGAGCAGGCCGTTGATGCGCGGGTCGTCGGTGCGGCATTCGATTCCGACTGCGCCTTGACCGATGGCGGGCAGGCTGATTTCCGGTGCGATGCTGGCGCGGATGCGTGGGTCGAAACCCAAGCGCTTGAGCCCGGCGACCGCCAGAATAATCGCGTCGTATTCGCCGGCGTCGAGTTTTGCGAGGCGGGTGTTGACATTTCCGCGCAGGTCGAAAATCTGGATGTCGGGGCGATTGGCGCGTATCTGCGATTGACGCCGCAGGCTCGACGTACCGACGCGTGCGCCGTGCGGCAAATCGGCGAAGGTCGCAAATTTATTGGATACAAATGCGTCGCGCGGATCTTCACGTTCACAAATCGCCGCCAGATGCAGTCCGGCGGGTAACTCGACCGGTACGTCTTTCATCGAATGCACAGCGAGGTCGGCTTCGCCGCGCAACATGCCTTGTTCGAGCTCTTTGACGAACAGCCCCTTGCCACCGACTTTGGCCAGCGGCGTGTCGAGAATCTTGTCGCCCTGCGTGGTCATTTTAATCAGCTCGACCTGCAAACCCGGGTTCGCGCGCAACAAGCTGTCGCGCACGAATTCGGCTTGCCAAAGGGCCAGGGGGCTTTTGCGCGTCGCTATACGGATCGGGGCGTGGGTCATGCGGTTCTCAGGTGTTGGTCGATTGGAAAGGGCACATGCTAAGCGCTGCGCGCGCAGCGTGCAAATGCCGCCTTAACCTTATAAATGGCAATTACTTCGAATTAAAAGGGCGTATTTGCTAGAATGCAGGCCTTATTTTTTCTGCCGGTCGAACCACCGGTCTACGTGAAAGGTAAAAAGCTATGCATAGTGGTACCACAATTACGCAATTCATGATTGAAGAACAACGCCGCATTCGCGGTGCCTCAGGTGATTTCACGTCGTTGTTGAACGACGTGGTGACCGCCTGCAAGGTGATTTCCAACGCGGTCAGCCAAGGCGGCTTGGTCGGCGTGTTAGGCACCGCTGGTAGCGATAACATCCAAGGCGAAGTACAAAAAAAACTCGATGTGATCACCAATGACATCATGATCAAGTCGAATGAATGGGCCGGGCATTTAGCGGGCATGGCGTCGGAAGAAATGGACGATATGTATCCCATCCCGAAGCAATATCCGAAAGGCAAATACTTGCTGGTATTCGATCCGTTGGACGGCTCGTCGAACATCGACGTGAACATTTCTGTCGGTACGATTTTTTCGATTCTGCGTTGCCCGCCGGATGTTACCGAGCCGACCGCGAAAGACTTTTTACAGCCGGGCACGCAGCAAGTGTGCGCGGGTTTTGCGCTGTATGGTCCGTGCACCATGATGGTGTTGACCACCGGCAACGGCGTGAACGGTTTTACGCTGGATCGCAACATCGGTGAGTTTGTGTTGACGCATCCGAAAATGAGCATTCCGGAGGACACCCAGGAATTCGCCATCAACATGTCGAATCAGCGCTACTGGGAAGCGCCGGTTGCGCGCTACATCAATGAATGCTTGGGCGGCAAAGCGAGCGGGCGCGAGAAAAATTTCAACATGCGCTGGATCGCATCGATGGTAGCCGATGTGTACCGCATCCTGACGCGTGGCGGAATTTTCATGTATCCCAAGGATACGAAAGATCCAAGTAAGCCCGGACGCCTGCGTTTGATGTATGAAGCTAATCCGATCTCGTTCATCGTGGAACAAGCGGGCGGCGTGTGTACCACCGGTCGCGAACGCATTATGGATGTCAAGCCTGATGACCTGCACCAACGCGTGCCGGTGATTTTGGGTTCACGCAACGAAGTAGAGCGTGTGATTCGATACCACAAAGAAGGCTAGAAACGATCATGGCCGGATGCAGGAACCCGGCCGTGTTTTTTTGTTTCAGTAATCCTCGGCCTTAATCGGCCAAACCCGCGAATACATTTTGCACATCATCATCGGCGTCGATCGCTTCAAGGAACGCCTCGACTTCGGCCCGTTCCGCGTCGCCTAACTTCACTGGATTTTTCGACCGGTAAACCTGCTGGGCCGACAGCACCACAAAGCCGTACTTCGGCAACGCGTGGGTGACTGCATCCAGATCGGTGAGGTCGGTGAGAAACAGCGTTGCGCCGTCTTCACCCGGCTCCAGATCACGAGCACCCGCCTCGATGGCGGCTACATCAGCGTCGGCCGTTGCGGATTCGGGCGTGGCTTCAATTAACCCGCAATGGTCAAAATCCCACGACACCGAACCCAACGCACCCAGGTGCCCCTTGCGAAATAAAGTACGAATGTTGGAGATCGTGCGATTCACATTGTCGGTCAAGCACTCGACAATCACCGGCACCTTGTGTGGCGCAAAGCCTTCATAGATAAGCCGCTGGTAACTCACGCCAGCGTCATCTAGACCGGCGCCCTTTTTAATCGCGCGCTCAACCGTATCCTTCGGCATGGAGGCTTTCTTTGCTTGCTCAACCGCCAGGCGCAAGCGCGAATTCATGTTTGGATCAGCTCCCGCACGCGCGGCGACCATAATCTCTCGAGCCAGCTTGGTAAAGATCCGGCCCTTCGCACCGGACGCTGCTTCTTTGATTTTGGTTTTCCACTGTGCGCCCATGATTATCTCCTCTCTTTACCCATACGTTTGTGTTAGCGACATGTTGTTTCGCGTTTAGCAATCGATCACTCCGGCCTATGCTCATGCGCCAAGATTCCCATGATTAGATCGTTATGCCATTGACCATTTACCCACGCGCTTTCTCGTTCGACGTGTTCTCGTATGAAGCCGCATTTTTCATAACAACGTATTGCCCGCTCGTTGTACGCAAGCACGCGCACATCTACACGGTGTAGGCCCAACTGCCGGAATGCGTAATCGAGCACGAGGTGCGTTGTTTCGGTGCCGAAATTCTTACCCAAATCACTTGG
>JACQEQ010000115.1 GCA_016200445.1 Gammaproteobacteria bacterium
CTGCATCGTTAATCGACCTTCCGGTGCTGGTGCGCTTGCATACCGGTAATTTTAGTTATTTCTCTGATTCAAAGCCGGACGGCTCCGACCTGCGCTTTATCGCCGCTGACGACAAGACGCCGCTGAAATTTCATGTCGAGCGCTACGACTCGGCCAATCAATTGGCTTATGTCTGGGTGCGTGTGCCGCACGTTGCCGCGAAGAGCAGCGATTTTATCTGGATGTATTACGGCAATGCCAAGGCGGTTGCCGCCAGTGAACCAGGCATGACCTACGACGCCACGCAAGCCGCCGTGTTTCATTTCGACAACGCGACCGGAATACCACAAGACCAAACCGCGAATAAGAACACCATCAGCGCGTGGACTGCGCAGCCCGTCAATGCGTCGTTGATCGGCGGCGGGGCGGCCGTGGGCAACAGCAAGTCTTTTACTGTCAATACCAGCCCATCGTTGCGCTTTGTTCCGGAAGCCGGTGCGACGATTTCAATGTGGATCAGACTGAATAGTGCGCAAAAGGACGCGGACATCATTTACCGACGTGAAGGCGACAGCTCGTTAGTGCTCAGTATTGACGGTAATGCGCTCGCGGTGCGCTATCGCAACGCTAACGGCAAGGTCTTTGAAATTCCACGTGCCGGTGCGTTGACTCCCAACGTTTGGTATCACGTGGCACTGACCATGAACGCGTCACGCATCGCGGTGGTGGTCAACGGCACCGAGGCTGCTGCGGTTAACGCGGCCGTCACCGAGCTCGGCGGGAATATTGTCGTCGGCGCGTCGGACGGTGGTGCGAACGCGCTCGACGCGGAGCTTGACGAATTGCAATTTGCTCGCGCCGCGCGCAGCGCCGAATGGCTAAAAGCACAAGCGCATGGCGAGGGCGGCGACGCGATGCTATTGAGTTACGGCGACGACGAACAACGTGGCAGCTCGGAGTCGACTTCGTACTTCACGATCATCTTGCGCAACGTCACCATCGACGGTTGGGTGGTGATCGGCTTTCTCGCGTTGATGGCGGTCATCAGTTGGATTGTGATGATCGGCAAGGGCTACTTGATCATGCGCGTGCGCAAGGACAACCAATCATTTCTGGAACAGTTTAAGAAATTAGGTGCGAGCGATCCCGCCATCCTCGATGCGAACAGCGACGCCGCCGACCTTGAATACAGCAATTCGCCGATCTCGATGGCGCTGTTCGGCAAGCACGATCACTTTCAAAGTTCGGCGCTGTATCACATCTATCACGCTGGCATTCAAGAGGTAAATCATCGTGTCGGCCGTTCGGTCGGCGCACAGGCTGCAGGATTGTCGCAGCAATCGGTGAACGCGATTCGGGCGTCGCTGGATGCTGCGGTGGTGCGCGAGACGCAAAAAATCAACGCGCAAATGGTGTTGCTCACCATCGCGATCAGCGGCGGGCCGTTTCTCGGGCTGCTGGGCACCGTGGTGGGCGTGATGATCACCTTTGCCGCCATCGCCGCGGCGGGTGATGTCAACATCAACGCGATCGCGCCCGGTATCGCCGCCGCATTGGTGGCGACCGTGGCGGGCTTGGCGGTCGCGATCCCGGCGTTGTTTGGTTACAACTATCTGATGTCGAGAATTAAAGAGTGCATCGCCGACATGCATGTGTTTGTCGACGAGTTCGTCACGCGCATTGCCGAACACTACAGTCGATAGGACTCTTACACTATGAAAGCACAAAGCGAAGGACAAGTTTACGACGATATCAATGTCACGCCGATGCTCGATCTGGCGTATGTGTTATTGGTGATTTTTATCATCATGACGACGGCGACGGTGCAAGGAATCAAGGTCAATTTACCCAAGGCCAGTTCGACGCCTTCGCTGGCCAAACCGCAGACCAAGGCGATCACCATCGCACAGGATGGAACGCTGTATCTTGACACGTATCCCGTGACCATCACCGATCTTGAAAGTAGGTTGCGCCAGATCAAGGCCGTGAATCCCAGCGTGCCGGTGATTGTGAAGGGCGACGCCAAGGTTCAATACGAACGCGTGGTCGAGGTGCTGGATCTACTGGGGCGCCTGGATATCACGCAGCTTGGGCTGGTGACGACGCGTGTTGTCAAGTAGCGCCCCGTTCGCATGAATCGCAAAGCGCATTGGTTACGCTATCTCCCGCGCATGATCGTGGGCGGAGTGCTGTTATCGGTCACGCTTGGCATGATCGTGTTTGTGCGCCACATGCTGAGTGGAGATATCCCGCACGGAAAAAAAACCGTACAGCAAATCACGCTGCTACAACCGCCACCGCCTCCACCCCCGCCGAAAGTTGAGGAAAAGCCGCCCGAGCCGGAAGTGAAAGAAGAAGTGAAACAGGAACCGCCGGAACCGGAAGCAAAAGAAGACGCCTCCAATGAACCGCCGCCAGGCGCCGACTTGGGTCTGGATGCCGAAGGCGGGGCGGGCGGTGATGCGTTTGGGTTGGTTGGAAAAAAAGGTGGACGTGATCTGATCGGCGGTGGAAGCGGGAGTCGCTTCGGCTGGTATTCGACCATCGTGCAGCGTGACATTTTGGACCTGCTCGCGGAAGTTTCGCGCGTGCGCTCGCAGCGTTATTCCGTGATGGTGAAGTTGTGGATCAACCCCGAGGGCCGGGTGACGCGCTCGGAGTTATTGAGTTCGAGCGGCAATCAGGAGGTGGATCGCTCCCTGACCACCGCCTTGGCGGATTTACGTCAACTCAGCGAACGGCCACCCGAAGATTTGCCGCAGCCGGTCAAGCTAAGAATCACGTCACGACTTTAATTGCTACAGCGCCTTAATTCAGGAATCGAGTTAATCATGATGAATAATAAAATAGCCTCACTTGGCTTGACATTAATCTCCGCATGGATGGGCATGGCCAGCGCGGAAGAAATTTCACCCACTGCACCCACGCCGACGGCTGTGGAGTCAACACCCGATATCATTTCGCCAGCACCTGTTACCAGTGGCGATGTAGTGCTGCCTGCGGTACCCGCCATAGCGCCACGCACGCCTGCGCCCGCGCCGACAAACAATGAGGTGCTCGACAATTCAAGAATCATCCGCGTTCCGTATCTCACCGAGACAGTGAAAAATGAAATTCGCGATCAGATCCGCGCAGAGTTACGCGCGGACGTGCTGCAAGACGTACTCACACAAGCGAAGGACCAACGTTGGGGCGTGCCCGGCGTGTTGCCGGAATGGATCGACCGGATTCGTGTGAAGGGCGACATGCGCGTGCGCGAGCAGAGTGAGTTTTATGATCGGGACAATGCTTCGTTTGGCTACTACGACTACCTGACCATCAATCGCAGCGGTGGTGGCTTGGCGTTCATCAGCACGCAGGAGGAACGACACCGTTTGCGCGAACGCGTCCGCCTGGGCATTGATGCGCGCGTGAATAACGAGGTCAAGGCCATCATGCAGCTCAGTACCGGCAGCCTGACTGATCCCGTGTCCACCAATCAAACCTTGGGTAACACCGGTCAGCGTTCCGCAGTGGGGTTTGATCTTGCGTATGTCCAGATCGACGATGAAGACGCGGATCATTACCCGTGGCTCACGCTGCAGTTAGGGCGCATGAAAAATCCGTGGCTGAGCACCGATTTGGTATGGGACGCGGACTTGGCGTTTGACGGGATCGTCGCGACCTATCGCAAAAATTTACGCGGCAGCGACAGCCTGATGGAAATGTCGGATCGGGATCGCACGTTATTTGTTACCGTCGGCGCATTTCCTATTCAAGAAGTGGCGCTTTCGCAGCGTGACAAATGGTTGTTTGGCGCTCAAGTTGGATCGGAGTTAATTTTCACATCGCAGTCAAAACTTACCTTCGGCTTGGCTTACTACGACTACGTCCACATCGCGGGCAGGATGAACGACAGTCAAAATTCCAGCAACCTGTTACAAACCAATACTGACTACACGGCACCGGATTTCATGCAAAAAGGCAATACGCTGTTCGATATTCGTGACGACACCAGCGAGCGTTGGGCACTGGCGTCCGACTACAACCTGATCGACTTCACGCTCGTTTACGATCTCGCGCGTTTCGCGCCTTATCACCTTGTCATGACCGGCGACTATGTGCGCAATATTGGCTATAAAACTAACGAAATCCGGCGCCGCACCAACGACGCAACGACGAATGAAATCAAAGCGCGCAACAAGGGCTACCAAGCGCAACTCGCGTTTGGCTGGCCGCTGGTCATGGAGCGCGGCACGTGGCGGGTGTCGTATGCCTACAAATATCTGGAGCGCGACGCAGTGCTGGATGCGTTCACCGATTCTGATTTTCATTTGGGTGGCACCGATGCCAAAGGCTGGATACTGAGCGGCGAGTATGGTCTTTATGAAAACACCTGGCTGACCGCGCGCTGGATCAGCGCGGACGCCATCGACGGCCCGCCGTTCGGTGTCGATGTGTTACAGCTTGATTTCAATGTGCGTTTCTAATCAGGAGTCAACGCGTATGCGCCTTACGACGATGTTAGTGGTCGCCTCGCTGCTGATTGCTTGTGGTATTGCGAATGCTGAAGAGGTCGCGAAACGTGCGGGTGGCAACGCGAATTCGGAAGCGTTGACGCGTGCCCAGACGGCAGCGCGCGATGCCGCCGCGCAGCGCGACGCGCTGCAAGAAGAACTGGAAAAATCAAAGAAAGATGTCGCTGAGCACGACAAGCAACAAAAGAAAGAAGTTGCGCAACTCAAGGAACGTATCGCGCAACTTGAAAAAGAGGTCGCAAAAACCGAGCAACAACATACCCGCAGCCAGGAAACCGGCAACGCGCTGCGTGATCGCGTCAAAGATCAGCAGGAGAAATTGCAAAAGGTCGTCGATAAATACAAGGAGCTGGTCGAGACTTTACGTCAGGTCGAAACCGACCGCACCCAGTTACAGGCAACTGCGAAGACCCAAGCGACCCAGCTTGACACCTGCAGCAGCGACAACGTCAAACTCTACGAGCTCGGTCTGGAGCTGGCGGACTTATACGAAAACAAAGGCGTCTGGGCGGCCTTGGTGGAAAAGGAACCCGTCACGCAATTTAAGCGCGTGGAACTGGAAAATCGCGTGCAGGAGTATCGCCATCGGGCCAACCGTTTGCAGTTTGATTCGGCAGCTGCGGTGCGTTGATCAATCGAATTTGAATTGGTGGATCGCACTGTCACATATATTTAAAGCAACGTTCAAATTCCCGTCACTCCACTTCGATCTAATGTTTCTCCACGCAGCGTTGCAGCGCGGCAGGTAGGCGTCTAGTCTCGACACATTAGAAAGGAGTTTCTTATGGCATTGCGATTTCGTAAGAGGATGTATATTCCGGCCATTGCCAGTGGCGGTGTCTTGGGTGTGGTGGCGGACGGCGAAGCCTTACCGGTAGTCGATTTTGGGGCGCCAGTCGCGAGTGCTAGATCATTGCAGGAACGCGTCGCATGCATTCTCGATTTTACCAGCGGTGCGTTTGATCGCTACGACAGCGCAGCCGAGGCGTGGCATTACACCGGTGGCGGTAAAATCACTATCAAGGGCGGCGTCAAATTTTCCGATGACCCCACGCTTGCGGATGTCACCAACGGCTCCACGTTGTTGTGGGGCACGTTCTCGCAAGCGGTCATCACTAAGTCAAACACCGACACCTTCGAATTGCGTATTGCCATCGGCTCGTTTGCGGGTGCGAATAGTGCTGACATGTTGTTGTTTTATGGCGTATCCAGCAACGTTGCATATGAGGGCGGTCTGAACTTGCGACTCACTGCGCGTAACGGCGCGCATTACTTTGCGAGCGAAATCTACGTCGAGGTTCGCGAAGAATCGTTTGTGCCGGTGGCGCTGCCCGCGACATTTTGGTTTTGCGGCGCAGGTATGGAAATGGTTTATCCCGTAGCGCATCGGCAGCGCGCGGCGGTATAACCCGGCCATCGCCTAAGAAAACGCGCGGCGGCCGGAGGGCCGTCGCGCGTTGTTTTTGCTGGAGGCGTATTTGCGCAGCTAAACAAATACGGTTTGTAGAAAGTAGTCTGCGGTGTTACTTGTCGTTGCCGTGCTCGTTCTTCGGAGCGGGTTGTGACATTAACAGAAGTTGACCGCCTTCCACTGTCTCCGGGTCGTTGCTCGATGCATGATTCTGGGCGACAAACAGGTTGTAAACGCGATCATCCTCGCGATCCAGGATTTCGGTAACATCAATGACGCCGGAGGTTTCTTCATCCTTGGTCAGGGCGCCGGTCCTACCGATATCACCGAACAGCGCCGGATCGAACCCCGCCAGCTTGACTAATGATGCCGTTGCCGGATCGAACTTCCACATTTTTCCGTTGTGCTGATTGTTGCCGACGTCTTCCAGCATGATAAGCGTGCCGTCTTTATTGACGGTGATGTTGTCAAACATCTGGTAGTCGTCTTTGGCGCCAGTGCCGTCGAGCAACATTTCAATGCTGCCGCCGAGTTCAGGGTTTGAAGAGTCGTTGAAGTTGAGCGCCCATAGGCGCGAACGACCCACCTGTCCAGACTTGATGTCGGTGTTCACGTTGCCGTCTTTTGTCGCATCCATCTGATCGGTGGTGACGAAGAAGTAGCGGTTGTGATTCTTTTTGTCCCAGGCGCCGTCTTCCGTGCGCAGGAACTTGGTGCTCGCGGCGTTCGTTGTGTCGGCACCGGCAACCAATGTAAACACGCCTTCGTAATTGCCGCGAAGGTTCACCGTCAGGCCCAGTCCGGCATCCGCGTCACGGGTCTCGGGCTTGTTACCACTGGCGGCGATTCGGTAAACCGAGCCGCCGACTAGGCCGGCTTTCTCAATATCGTTGCCCCTCCACTAAGTCGGACCCCGCTCAGGGCTATCTGATCAGTCGCCCATTGCCGCCGGATGAGTTTGTTCAAATTAATTTCGTTAACCCAGTAATTATTCGTTGGTAATCACCAGCTGATTTTTTTCAGTGCATCTTTTCCAGAACGATTTCGTTCACAGTTGATTTACGTCCGCATTTAAGCACTCATTTGAACTAACAAATTATAGTCGGGACGCGGATTACCTAGTCCGATTATCTCTCCTCCGTTCGCAACTCGTCCCCTGATTTACACGTCACTATCCGGCTCCTTTGTGCGGCGGATTTGCCGCGACTTTGAAATCAATTGTTCATCGAATCAACACGCATCTGTAACGCAACCTTCACTCAATTGTCATTGAACGGTGGCACATTGGCGTTCAAGTTTTAAGTCGAGCCCGCTCACTGACTGAATGCAAATCGAGGGAATTAAAATTATGGAATTACGCAAACAAAATGTATCGCTCCGCATGAGCAGCGCCGATCTGCGCAAGATCAAGATGATTGCCTCACGTTTGTATGCGCGGGACTCGGATGTATTTCGTTTTGCGATAAAGACGGCGCTCGCGCGCCTGGCACCGTTGCACGAGCTGAATGCAAAGGGTGCGGAGCTGCTGCCGCTATTCACAGAATTTGGACCGGAGCTCACCAACTATTTCGAGCTCGACACTGATCGCTTGGAGACGATTGTGAACGGCGACTTGAGTGACTCCATGCGGCGGGTGGAACGCGGTGATCTCGAGCTGTTAGCGCTCGCGGGTCAAGAGGAGCATTACGCGATGATCAAGCTGCGCGAGCTGGCACGAAGGCCAGTAAATGATGAAAACGGCGTGGCCTCAATGTTGCGCGAATATCTGTTTGATAAATACATCGCGGCGACGCCGGTACGACCTTAATTGGCACGATTGCCATCTATCCGTTTGTAACTACTTAACCTCGACATGGAGCACTGACAATGAAAAACGCAATGAATCGTTTTGCACTACGCGCCGCTGCGGCGTTACTGGTCACCGCCTGTTTCAATAGCGCACAGGCCGCGAGCGTCGTGTACGAAGACGTGGATTTCATCAAAGGAAAAAATGCAAACAGCGAGTCGTTCACGATTACCCAATCGGGATCGTATCTTGTCACGCTCAGCGACTTTCAATTTCCAAAAAAGTTTTCAGACTTGGAGCTTTCGATCACTGAGTCGAAGGCCCCGATCATCGGAACGATTATTGGATCGGGAACCTTCACCTTCAGCGCAACCGCCGGGGCTACCTATTGGGCGAACATTTTTGGTGTTGCTGCCTCACCGCTCGACATTGGCCTGTACGGAATTCGCATCGAACAAATGAACAATGTGTCTGCCGTTCCAGTACCCGCTTCGATTTTGATGCTGGGCTCTGCGCTGGTGGCTTTCGTCGGTTTCGGGCGGGGTGGTTGGGTGACGCGATCACTTAGCGAGAAGGCTGATGCCAGTTCGGCGCTGTTCGCGGTGTGATGCGAGACGCACGCATTGACCTCCGACGCACGCAGAAATTTACATGACGAAAATAACCAACGACAGGATGTTGCCATAAAAGCGTCACAGTAATTCGGTATCGTAACGAAAATGAAATGTGGCGCTTTTTTAGGGCGAATTGACGAAATATGTTGAGAATCACGGCCGTGAATAATAAATGGAAGTGGGTGGCGTGCGCGGCGTTTGTATTTGTCAACACCGTCGCCGCAGAAGACATTTATCCGCGCGGTGCCTATCGTGTGCAGCCCGGTGACGTGTTGCAGGTGTCGGTGTGGCGCGAGCCTGACATGCAGCTAGAGACCGTGGTGCGCCCGGACGGTGGTATTTCGGTGCCCTTGGTGGGCGAGGTGAGCACAAAAGGCAAAACGGTGGATGAGCTGCGCAACGAATTGACACAGCGCCTCGCGCGTTTCATGCCCGATATGGCGGTGAACGTGTCGGTGAAGCAACTACTGGGCAACAAGGTGTACGTCATCGGCAAGGTAAATCGGCCAGGTGAATTTGTGCTTAACACCGACATCGACGTGATGCAGGCGTTGAGTATGGCGGCGGGCACTGCGAAATTCGCGGACGTGAAAGACATCAAGATTCTGCGCCGGAATCACACCGAGCAGCAGGTGTTCAACTTTGACTACCGGGAAGTCGAGGCGGGCGAGAATCTGGATCAAAACATTGTGCTGCACAGCGGCGACGTCGTTGTGGTGCCGTGATTGGGTGGCGCTGGTGCGCGGTATTGTCATTAATGTGTGGCGCGGCGAATGCAGCGCAGTGGACGCTGACACCGCAGGTTGGTTTGAGCGCGGACTATCAAGACAATCCACAGCTGTTATTGAAAAATGCGCAGGCCGTTGGTGTTGCCAGTGTGGATGCGCGCGCTGAGTTGGCGGTGGATTCCGACTCCACACAGTTTTCGGCGACCCCGCACGTGCACGCGGTTCGTTATCCAGATTATGCGGAGCTTGACAATGACAGCCAGGGGCTCGCGCTGAGTTATCACCACGAAGGCGAGCACACTGCGTGGAGCATCGCGGGTGATAGCGCGCGTGACAGCACGCTAACTACTGAGCGTGAAGACACCGGTTTTGTACAGGCGCACAAATGGCGGAACAGCTCGAACGTGAACCCCACCTGGTCACGCGAGTGGTCGGATGGATGGTTCGGAAAGGTCAGCGCGGGCTATTCGGACGTGGCGTATGAAAAAGCAAACGCAACCTTGTTGGCGGACTATAGCTACAAAAATATCGACGTGGGTGTGAGTTGGGAAAGCAGCGAGCGCACGCAGTGGGGCGCAAGCTTGACAGCCGCCCGTCTGGATGCGCCGGTGTACCGCAACATCTCGGACAACTTTGGCGTGCAAGTGTCATTTGCCTACGTGTGGAGTGACACAAAACGCCTGAATGTGAGCGGCGGCGCGCGCTACAACGACTTGCGGCGCGCGTCCGGCATGCAGCAGCGCACGCACGAACAAACGCGCGGCTGGACCTTGGACACCGCCTACAATGCGGAGTCTGAACTCAATACCTGGCACATGCAGGCGAGCCGCAGCGTGGACCCGAGCGGCGTGGGTGTGCTGGTGCAAAAAGACAAGCTGGCATTCGCGCTTGGGCGCGCGCTGACAGAACAGGTGAATGGTTCGGTGAACCTGACGGCGCTGCAAATCGAAGAATTGCAGCGCGCAAAAATTTCCACCCGGCGTCAATACGCAACTGCCAGTGTGCAATTGAGCTGGGCGTGGGCGCCGACCTGGACGGTGAGCGCGGCTTACGGATACACGCAACAGCATTACCAAGGTGTGAACGGCACCCCGCAAGCGAGCAACGTTCAATTCACGCTGGCGTGGCAGGGCGAACCGAAAAACATTAAATCTACAAACGGCAGTTTACGAAGCGAAGACAATGGAACCGAATACTAAAACACTGGGTGACTATCTTTGTGCACTGCGCCGCCGCAAGGGCAGTCTGCTGGGTGTGATGCTGGTGCTGTTGGCCGCGACGGCCGGGGTGGCGTTTGGTTTGTCGCCGGTATACCGCTCGACCGCGACCATTCTGATTGAGCAACAGGAAATTCCTTCAGAACTGGTGCGCTCGACGATTACCACGTTTGCGGACCAGCGCATCCAGGTCATCAGCCAGCGCGTGATGACGCGTGCCAACCTCCTGGATATTGTCAAGAAGTACAACCTCTATCCAGAAGATCAGAAGAGGGAGCCAAGCGAAGTCCTGATCGAGAACATGCGCAAAGATATCAAAATGAATATGGTGAGCGCCGATGTAATGGACCCGCGTAGCGGCCGACCGACGGCAGCGACCATTGCCTTCACGGTTGGGTACGACAACGACTCACCGGCACTGGCGCAAAAAGTCGCCAACGAACTGGTGTCTCTGTACCTGAACGAGAATCTGAAATCGCGCGAGCAGACCACGAATGAAACGTCGAAATTTTTCAATGACGAGACGCAGAAACTCAGCGAACAAATTTCGACGCTGGAACGCCAGCTTGCCGAATTCAAGGAGCGCAACGCCGGTCAGTTGCCCGAATTGATGCAGCTCAATCTGCAATTGATGGATCGTACCGGGCAGGAAATAACTGAAGTCGACCGTGAACTTCGGGCAGCGAAGGAACGCAGAATTTATCTGGAGTCGCAACTGGCGCAGCTTGACCCGCAATCCAAACTCTTTTCGGAAAGCGGCGAACGCATTCTTGGCGCCGCCGATCGCCTGCGCGTATTACAGGCCAAGTACGTGGCGATGGCCGCCGCCTATGGTCCCGATTACCCCGACTTGGCGCGTATGCGCAAGGAAATCGAAGCGCTGAAAAAGGAGGCCGGGGAAGTGGACACCCGCGCAGAACTGGAGTTGCGGCTTGTCAAGGTGCGCACCGATTTGGCACTGGCGCGCGATAAATATACCCCGGACCATCCTGATGTAAAGCGCCTGGAGCGCGAAGCTGCACAACTGGAAACGGCGTCCAAGATTGTGCCGGGTGCAACAGATGCAGATTCTAGTCCGCGGCCGGACAACCCCGCGTACATCCAACTACAAGCGCAACTGCAGGCCGCCGATGCCGAATGGAATTCGTTACAGCAAAAACACAGTCAACTCACCGATAAGCTTGCCAAGTACGAACAACGCATTACGCGCTCACCGCAGGTGGAGCGCAAATTCCACGAACTAATACGCGACCAGGATAACGCCTGGGCAAAATACAAAGACCTGAAAGCGAAGCAAATGGAAGCGCAACTATCGCAGTCGCTGGAAACCGAGCGTAAGGGTGAACGCTTCACCCTGATCGAACCACCGGAATTGCCTGAGAAGCCGCTGAAACCGAACCGGATGGCTATCCTGCTTTTAGGTGTGATGTTTTCCTTCGCCGGTGGAGCGGGCACGGTGGCGGTGAGAGAAAGTATGGACAACACCGTGCGTGGCGGACGCGCGTTATCCGCGCTGATGAAGCTTCCGCCGCTGGGCACGATTCCCTATATCGAAACCGTCGAGGATCTGCGCAAGCGCCGCCGTCGCCGTTGGGCGCTGGGCGTGACAATTTCGGCATCTGTTGTCACAGCGGTGATGGCAATACACCTGTTATACAAGCCACTCGACGTGCTGTGGTATCTCGTGCTGCGGCGGCTGGGAATGTAGCAACATGCTGGAGACAAATCGCGTGGAACTAATACACAAGCTGGTGGACGGCGTTACGAGCGTTGGTGGCGCGCACCGCATCGTGCGCGACAACGACACGGGCCAGTGCGTGACTTATACGCAGACACAGGTGATCAAGCCTGCCCCTGAGACGCTACGGCGCAATCGCGTGCTCGGCGCGCACGATGTGCCCGCAGTACGACAGGCCTACAAGATGCTGCGCACACAGGTCGTGCAGAGTCTGCGTGCGCAGGGTTGGAGCAGTCTCATTGTCACCAGTCCGGGCGTGGGCGAGGGCAAGAGCCTGACTGCGGCGAATCTCGCTATCGCACTGGCGCGCGAGGTGAATCACACCGTGCTGCTGGTCGATCTCGACCTGCGCCGTCCGGCGATCGCGGGGCATTTCGGTTACGAGCCGCTCTTCGGTTTGCGCGACTACCTGCTCGATGATGTGCCCTTGAACGAAATCCTGTTCAATCCGGACATCGAACGCCTAGTGGTTCTGCCCGGCGGCAAGCCGCTCGACGAATCTTCCGAATTGCTGACCGCGCCGAAGATGGTGCGCCTCGCACAGGAACTGAAAACACGTTACGACGGCCGCATTGTCATTTATGACATGCCTCCCCTGTTGCTTGCCGACGACGTACTGGCGTTCGCTCCCAATATTGACGCTGCGCTGCTGGTGATCGAGGAAGGCAGGACGCGCAAGGATGAACTGACTCAATCCATCGAGATGTTGCGTGACATCCCCGTGATCGGGACCGTACTGAACAAGGCCAAGAATGCACGGGCTGCGTACTACTAAAACCTGTGTTGGTCGCCGCGCTGTGCTGGATTTCCGTATCGCTGTCATACGGGTGAAGTAAAACGCAATCACAATCGCAGGGCCACATGAAACAAAGGTTGCACGTATTGGCGCTGATGCGTGCTGCGCAATAACGCGCGCATCTGGCTGATCGACGTACATAGCGCACGGCTCGTTCAATGGTAGAGGATTCGCTGTGATTTCCCTGGTCGTACCTACTTTCAATCGCGCGTATACGTTGAAGTGCGTCGCGGATTCCTACTACGAACAGGCTGACGTCACCGAGATTATTTTCGTCGACGACGCGGGCGAGGATGAGACGCAACACCTCGTGGAACAACTTGCCGTACGGCACATAGATATCAAGACACTGTACCTAAAAAATCCGCAGCGGCGAGGCGCGTCGTATTCGCGCTTTGTCGGTGTAAAGGCGGCATCGAATGACTTGATTCTCTTTTGTGACGACGACGACTTTCTTGGACCAGACTACGCGCGCACGTGCCAACGCAAGATGGATGAGCATGGTGCCGCGATTGTCTCTGGCCGTCATTTCTACCGACTCCCCGACGAACCGGTCAGCGACGCGATAAAGCGCTTCGGCTTTGGAATTTCGAATCAGCCTACATTCGATCCATTGCGATTTCGGTTGAATACCGACGCACGGTTTGAAGGTGATTTGGAGTTGCCTTTTACGCACGGTATCTATCTGGTGCGGCGCGCGTTGCTGCTTCAATACGGTCTCGATCCGTACTACTCCAAGGGCAACGGATTTCGCGAGGAATCCGACGTCCAGATTCGCGCCTACCTCGATGGGCATCGCATCGTTGTGACTAATGCCGCCCATGCAGTTCATCTCAATGCGTCGGAAGTTCGAAGCGGGGGGCAGAGGGTAGGCCGTCTCAGCAGATTTTATTGGACCGTGTATTACACACGGTATTTCTACGCCAAGTACTTTAACGCTGCACGTAAAACTTTTTAACGGCGGACGCACCGGCGAAAAAGCCGATGCTCGCGATGAAGCGCGTCGTGGGCTTGCCCGCCGTGACCGCGCGCGCATATCGCAAGATCGACGCGAGTCGCTACGATGTGGTGATCGCCAACGGCGAGTTCTCCTGGGGTATCGACCACCCTAAAACCATCTGCCTGTTTCACGGTTCCTACCGTGGCTTTCGCGACTACCTCAAACCTCATCTGTCGCTGCGCCAATATTTTTCGCTTTCGTGGCACGCGCAAATTCAGCGGCTCGCCGCGCGTGGAAAATGTGTTGTCGCGGTTTCGGATTTCGTCGCGCAGATACTCGAAGGACAGGGCATTCGCGTAACCAGCGTGATCGAAAACAGCATCGACACCAATCATTTTCGGCCAGAGCCGTGCACGAAGAATGGTCGTTATCTTTTCGTCGGCAGCCATCACCACTATGGAAAGGGATTCGATGTATTGGAGCAGCTCGCCCGGCGGGGCATTGCAATTGATTGCGTCACGAACGAGCGGCCGGGGAAGGGGCTTGGATTTATAAATGTCATGAACCGGAGCGCGATGCCGGATCTGTATCGCCGCTATCGCATGCTGGTTTTTCCGAGTCGTTTTGAAGCCGCCGGTTTGGCGCCGTTGGAGGCGATGAGCTGCGGGCTACCGGTGGTGATGACCAATGTCGGTGTCGGTGCTGACTTGGCGAAGTCGATTCCCGATTTCGTTGTCGACGTGGCGGCTGTGAATCTTCCCGCGTTATTCGCCGCGCGTATCGAGCGCATTGAGGCTGACTACGAGAATTACGCCCAAGCCGCGCGCGACTATGTCGTCCGGCGTTATTCGTATCGACGCTTCAGCGACGAATGGCGCGACTTCGTGCGCGAGCAAGCCGCATGCTGAGTTGGAACGTCGATCAAGGCGTGATTCGCGAGCTGCGCATGAGCGGCCGAAACTTCATTTTGCCGTGGGGGATCGAAACTGCGGACACGCGCGGATTCTTTTCCCTCGAAAAGCCGATCGGCTATCGCCATGTGCGAGAAGTCGAACACTTCCACGCAGACGCACATCGTTCACAGACCGAAACCACCGTGCGCATGCCAGAGGGTTACTGGGCACTGCGCCTGGACGACCGTATCGAAAATGCACGCACACTGCGGCGCCGCGCATCGTTAACCAGTCTTGACGACACAGTCCTCATGGATTTCGTCATGCGATTCCGCTTTCGCAAGGAGTTTTTTCCGTCAGCGGAGATTGCCGGACAAACGCTGCGGCATCGGGCCAGCGACGTGTACCACCAATATCCAGTACGTACAGCACGCCTCAACGGCACGGATTTTTCCGTCTACATCGAGGTCGAGGAAGCGAACAACGACGGCGTGCTGGAACCGAACCTGTACGTGCGGGACCATGCGAACGAATGGGTCGTGCACGCACGCATGGTCCCAAGGAAAATTCACAAAGAGGTAATCAAAATTTGCAACGGATGGGCGGGAACACGCGCGCTTCCGTCGTGGGCGAACTCGGCCGTGTTGGCGATGCCAGGGGTACGGTCTTTGCTGTGGTACCGGAACGAACGACGACCTTATCCGCGCATCGTTCGGCGTTTGTTTAACCCCAACGCGTTTCCGATGGCCCTGCTTGCAAAGGGCCGCACGTTGGAGTGGCAAGTGCGGATGGACATCGTATGAACCGGCCGCTGCTCTTAAACATTTTGTCATCGTTCGGCGACAAGGCGTTTACGGCTGTCGTGATGTTGGCGTCGACTGTGCTCATGGTTCGACTCCTGCCGCGCAGCGACTACGGCGTAATCGGTGTAGTGATGGGATATGGCGTCATCATCCAACTATTCAGTCTGTCCTTGGAAAACGCCATATTGCGCGAGCATCGTGACTACGCGGGGAACGCGGAACGCTTTTTACTGAACTTCTTCGTGTTTAACGCGTTCAAGGCGCTGGTAATCATCACGCTCGGATTTTTGCTGGCCGGTGTTCTACCTGCATTGTACGCAGAGCGTGGTTTTTTCTGGGCGGTGTGCTCGATGTCGACCATTGTGGTTGGCGATATTCTTGTAGGTCCGCTCGTGCTTTATGCAAGCGCGCGCTACGAACAGCGCTTGGTGACGATGATCAACGTCGCCCGGTTTTCGTTGAATCTCATACTACTGTTCGGATTATTTTACTGGCCGAGCCTGTCCTATCTCTTTGTCAAAGACGTGGTCGTCACAGCGGGGTTCGTCCTTGCTTGGTATGGATTGGCCGGCAAACGCCTCGCGCTCGATTTCACGCACGTGTCGCTCCGCCGAGATGTCGATCCGGCATTTATTTGGAAGACGCTCACGAAATACTCGCTATGGGTACACATGACCGGTGTGGCAACAAATTTCATCTACCGCGCGGATGCATTCTTTCTGTCGTTTTTCGCACCGCTCGCGGTCGTGGGCAACTACAACGTGGCCCTGACGAGTGCGAACGTCGCCAACATCGCACCATCAATTCTTGGCTATCAAAACAGCGTCGCAATCTCGCATGCCAAGGACCAGAGCGAGGCATTCCGTTTGACCGACGCGTTTCTACGAATCTCGACCTATCTCGGCATCGCGACCTTGCTTGGATTCTTGGTTTTGGGTGTTTTTTATTTGCAGATGATCACCGGTCAGTCGAACGTTGATGACATGTATCTGTACATGGTGTGCATTGTGATCGGCCTTGTCATTGCGAAAACGATCGCCTCGCCGCTCGTGGCCTATATCAACGTGAAGGGTGATGTGCGGCGTCTGTTCGTTCGTGTGAACCTTCCAATGCTCCTCTTCGCAAGCTTGACATATTATCTTTCCGCGCGCTTTTTCGGTGCCCCCGGACTCGCAGCGATGAACATCGTGAACGCGCTGGTCTGGGCAGGTTTGTTGGCACTGGAAATACGGCGTTTAGGGTATCGCTTGCCGGTATTGCTGAACGTAGCGCAGGACGTGCAGCGGCTGCGTGCTTATCTGCGCGCAACGTCGACTCCAACGGTTCCCGCCGACGATGTGCGCGACAAATGAAATTGTTACTTGTTATTGATCGACTTGCTTTTGTGCTGTTTTACCGCAGGTACTACCAACGGATGTTCGCGCACTACGGCCGAAACATCCGGTGGGGGCGCGACTTCCGTCGCTATGTGATTCCGCGTTCGGTGCGGATTTCATGCCCGGAGAAGATACATATTGGCGATGGCTGCCGGTTCGACGAAGGCGTGTATCTGCAATGCCACAACGATGGCGACGGAATCG
>JACQEQ010000058.1 GCA_016200445.1 Gammaproteobacteria bacterium
TCGGTCGGCTCGTCCATGATTAACACCGGCGGATCGTGCAGGATCGCCTGCGCGATACCCACGCGGCGTTTAAACCCTTTTGATAAAGTGTCGATTTTCTTGTGCGCAACGCTGCGTAAATTGGCTTTGTCGATGGCGGAGTTAACGCGCCGGGTAAGTTCTACGCCCTTATATCCGCGCACGCGGGCGATGAATTCCAAAAACGTAACCGGCGTCATGTCTGGATAAGCAGGCGCACCTTCGGCGAGATAACCGATAGCTTGTTTTGCAGCGAGCGGCTGCTCACCCACATCGTGGCCTTTGACTTTCACACTGCCGGAAGTCGGCGTCAGGAAACCGGTAATCATTTTCATGGTGGTGGATTTACCGGCGCCGTTCGGGCCGAGGAAACCCAGCACCTCGCCGCCGCGCACGGAAAAAGAAACATCATTCACTGCGGTAAATGAACCAAAGCGTTTAGACAAATTGCGGACTTCAATCATCGTATCCATGAGGCGACCAAGCTAAACGGGTTAACAGAAAAACGCGAGTGGCATTTCCACAGCGCGGCGCCGCGCAAATTATCTACGGACGCCTGTAACTGTCAATATGCATCTATCGCAAAATGCAAGACACAGTTACTCGTCGTCGCTGCGCGCACTCACACTCAGGTCGCCTTCGTGGTCGATATGAATGCTCAGGTTGATCGGTTTGCAACAGACTTGGCAATCCTCAATGTAATCCTGGTCGCCCGCAGAGACGTCAATCAAGATTTCGATTTGTTCGCCGCAATAGGGGCAGCCGATGAGATGCGCATCGAGCAGGCTCATTGGAGAACTGTGCTAAATAATCGAACCCTGAGATTTAATCTGTATGTATTTTCCGACATGTCCTTATCCTCTCTGTATGCTTAAGCGTATAAGTCTTTTCGGACAGTCCACTGTACCTAGCTACGGCTAAACCTGCCGTAAATTTTATTGTCAAAACCCGGCTTACCGGCTGCCGTACCGGCAATATCCACTGGCAGTTAATTTTCGCCTTAGTGCGGCCTCTGCTTTATCATCCCTGCTTAAGAATCAAGGAATACGCTGCGATTCGCGCGTAAATCACTAATGTGAGAATTGTTTGGTTTTATCTCCTCTTTAAACCAAGTAAAACTATCCGATAAATATTTATAAATCATTCAAGGAATATATTGTTGAAACCATTTGCGAATCAAGCAACGTTAATGCGCCTGCGACTCGGCGCGGTATCTGTTATTAGTGCACTTCTATTCACCGCATGCATTCAGGAAGGACAAAAGAATCAG
Source organism: Gammaproteobacteria bacterium (assembly GCA_016200445.1). GTDB lineage: Bacteria > Pseudomonadota > Gammaproteobacteria > SG8-11 > SG8-11 > UBA6921. Next base: position 1,289 of record JACQEQ010000058.1, read on the forward strand.
GGAGCCGATCCAAATTCCGATGCGAGCGCGCGAACTGGCGGCGGCAGTACGGCGACGGTTTCCATTGATTCACCACTTAACAACGCCGTAGTCTCTGGCACCCTGTCCCTCACTGCAACAGCAACGGGCTATGCCAATGGCGCGAAGGTTCAATACCAACTCGATGATACCGATTTTGGCAGCGCTCAAACTCAACCACCTTACAGCGTCACCTGGAATACCACAGAATCAACAAGTCGCTCATACCGATTGACTGCTATCGCAACTGACCTTGCAGGGAACAACAGACATACTGCAACGATTACATTCACCGTCGACAATACTACTTACGATACCCAAGCTCCGACCTCACCTGCACAAGTCACCGCATCGGCAGTGTCGGCAACGCAAATCAATCTCGCCTGGGTTGCAGCCACCGACAATGTTGGCGTAACGAAGTACACGGTGTACCGAAACGGAACCCCTATCGCAACCACGACAGTAACCAGTTACGCGGATACTTCAGTTACACCCTCTTCACAATATTCGTACGCTGTCTCGGCCGCTGATGCGATGGGGAATGAAAGCCCGCAAAGCGATCCGCCGGTACTTGCTACTACCCCGTCTGCTGACCCAACACCACCAACGGTGTCATTCAGCTACCCCACCAACAATTCAACGATCTCCAATACCGTGATTCTCACCGCGACGGCCAGTGACAATATCGGTGTGGTGGGGGTGCAATACAAATTGAATGGCACCAATCTTGGCGCGGAAGTAGCCAACTCACCGTTTAGCTTAGCCTGGAATACGAATACAAAAACCATTGTCAACGGGTCATATACGCTCACAGCGGTCGCACGCGATGCGGCTGGAAACACGGCAACGGCGACGATTACTGTCACCGTGAATAACCTGGTGGTGGATAACCAAGCGCCGACCACACCAACCAACCTCACCGCCAGTGCAGTTTCCGCTTCACAAATTAATCTCGCGTGGAATGCTTCGACCGACAATGTCGCAGTCACCGGCTACAAGGTTTATCGCACGGGCACGGGAACTCCGATTGCAACCACCACCACGACCAGTTATGCGAATACTGGATTGGCAGCCTCTTCACAATATTCCTACACCGTCACCGCGATTGATGCGGCCGGCAACGAAAGCTTGTCAAGCACTGCTGCCTCAGCGAGCACACCGTCTTCGACAATATTGGCGTTGTGGGTGTGCAATTTAAAGTGGACGGTACCAACTTCGGCGTCGAAGACACCACCTCGCCCTATAGCATTGCTTGGGATACCAGCGGCATCACGATTCCCTCGCACACGCTCACGGCAGTGGCGCGCGATGCCGCCGGAAACAATTCCTCAGCGACGATTACGGTTACCGTGAACAACCCAGTAGTCGATAGCCAAACACCTACCATTCCGTCCAACCTGACTGCCACGCCCGTATCTGCGTCGCAGATTAATCTCGCGTGGAATGCTTCGACCGACAATGTCGGCGTAACCGGCTACCGGATCTATCGCAACGGCTCGCTGATTATGTCCACTGCAGCGACAAGTTATTCCAATACCGGATTAACTGCCGCGACCAACTATTCCTACACAGTTGCAGCCTACGATGCGGCGAACAATGTATCGAACCAAACCAGCGCCGTACAGGCAATGACGTTGGCGGGTTCAGGAAAGAAAAGCTATTCGACCAATTTTGATCTCAACGAATTCCCGATCTCCGAGGGCGGCGTATGGTCCAATAACGGCGGAAGTAACTGGCAAAAAGTCAAGACCGCAGGCGGTATCGCGTTCGGCACACAAACCGGAACCAATGGCGACGGTTACGATGATTCCTTCGCTACCCTGTCCGGCTTTGGGCCCGACCATACAGCGTCGGCGATTGTTTATATGGCCAATGTCAACCGCGTTTGTGCGCATGAAGTGGAACTACACTTGCGCTGGTCGGACAGCAACGGTGTCGCGAAGGGCTATGAAATCATTCACGATTCAGGTAGCACCGCGCAAATCGTCCGCTGGAACGGCGGTTATGCCGATTTCTACGAGATCAACCTTTCCTACTTCCGCTCCATACCAATAAAAGATGGCGATGAATTTAAGGCAAGTATTATAGGCAGCGTCATCTCCATCTATCTCAACAACACCCTGGTCGCGCAAGGTCAGGACGACGGTGCAAAGGGAGCGCCTTACACGACTGGAAATCCTGGAATCGGCTTTTTTATCCGACGTTTCTGTGACCCGGCAGATGTCGGCACGAACGAAGATTTTGGGTTCACGAGCTTCACCGCCACTGAGTAAATCTACAAATCTATATGTAACTGCTGAGCTATCGTGACCCGTGCTTACATAGCTGTTTCATAGCTATAGGTTATCTCCCGCTAACCTCGTCAGCATACTTACAATTGCATATGGTTAAACCGGCTCAGCCGACCATGGCAAACCACAGCAGGATGCCATAAACTTCCGGGCTAATTTGCCGTTATCAGCAGAGCCCATGAGCCAGCTTTATCACGAATTGATTACCCACAGCGCCGCGTTGCATCCCGGCAACGAAGCGTTGCGTCATCGCGACCAGTCGTTAACCTACGCAGAGTTAGCAGCGGCGGTTACAACTACCGCCCGTGGATTGATGGGTTGCGGTCTGCAACGCCACGAACGCGTCGCCGTGTATTTGCCGAAGCGTTTTGAAACCGTGTTCACGATGTACGGCACGTCGATGGCGGGTGGTGTGTTTGTTCCGGTGAATCCGCAGCTGAAGCCGGAGCAAGTCGGCCACATTTTACGCGACTGCAATGCGCGGATTTTAATCACATCGAAAGACCGCGCCGAAGCGCTTGCCGAAACTTTAACGGCATGTCATGACCTGCGCACTTTGGTGCTGGTCGACACTCATGGTGAAACACCCTCCACCCTGCCGTCAATTGAGACCCTCACGTGGGAAACATTTATTGCGGCCACGGGCAACGCGCAATTTCATCGCCGTATCGATATGGATGTGCTGGCAATTCTGTACACCTCCGGCAGCACCGGCCGCCCGAAGGGCGTGGTGTTGTCACATCGCAATGTCGTCACCGGCGCGGTAAGCGTGGCGCAATATTTGGAGAACACGCCAAATGATCGCATTCTCGCGGTGTTGCCGTTCAGCTTCGATTACGGTTTAAGCCAGCTCAATACCGCGTTTCGCGTTGGCGCCTGCGCGGTGATGATGGATTATTTAATGCCGCGCGATGTCATCAGTATGGTTGCCAAGGAGCGCATTACCGGCTTGGCCGCCGTACCGCCGTTGTGGATTCAGCTCGCGCAATTGCCATGGCCCGAGGCCGCAGTCAGCACGCTGCGCTATATCACCAACTCGGGCGGCGCAATGCCGCTGGCTACGCTTGCAGGCCTGCGTAAAGCCTTGCCGAACACGCGCGTATTTCTGATGTATGGGCTCACCGAAGCCTTCCGCTCGACGTATCTTCCGCCCGAAGAATTGGATCGCCGTCCCGAATCCATGGGTAAAGCGATTCCCAATGCGGAGATCATGGTGGTGCGCGAAGACGGCACGCCCTGCGCCCCCGGTGAGCCGGGTGAACTGGTGCATCGCGGTTCGCTGGTCGCGATGGGTTATTGGAACGACCCGGAAAAAACCGCCGAGCGTTACCGCCCCGTGCCCGGCGCAGATCACAACATTCCGTTGCAAGAAATCGCCGTGTGGTCGGGCGACACCGTGCGCACCGATGAAGACGGATTTTTGTATTTCGTCGCACGCAAAGACGACATGATCAAAACCTCCGGTTACCGCGTGAGCCCCACCGAGGTGGAAGAAGTCATCTACGGGTCAGGTCTTGTCGGCCATGCCGCTGCGCTCGGCATTGCGCATGCGGTGCTCGGCCAGGCCATCGTCGTGGTCGCGTCGCCACCCGAGAACTGCAACGAAGTGGATACCAAAGCGTTGCTTGAGGAATGCAAACTTCGCCTGCCGAATTTCATGGTCCCGGCGCACATCCATGTGCAACCGGTATTGCCGCGCAATCCCAACGGCAAAATCGATCGCAAACAGCTTGCGCAAGAATTGCGCGACCTCTTCCAGGCCAGCAAATGAAAAAACCGGTCCACAATGTTGCGATGCCGTTTCCAGTCGAACAGGGCGAACTCGTGGTCGGCGGTACGCCGGTCTCGCGGCTCGCTGCACGCGTCGGCCAAACGCCGTTTTATGTCTACGACCGGCGCCTGATCAGCGAACGGGTCGCGCATTTACGCTGGCATCTGCCGCGCGAATTACGCCTGCACTATGCAATTAAAGCGAATCCGATGCCCGCAGTAGTGCAGCACCTCGCCACGCTGGTGGACGGCTTTGACCTCGCATCGATGGGTGAAATGCAGGTGGCGCTGGATACCACCATGCCGGCCGCGAAGATCAGCATCGCCGGTCCCGGTAAATCGCGGCACGAGTTATCGTGTGCCATCGCCGCTGGCGTGACCATCAATATGGAATCCGAATTTGAAATGGATACCATTGCTGCGCTTGCCGCTACGTTGCATATCCGTCCGCGCGTCGCGATTCGCGTGAATCCGGATTTCGAATTGAAATCGTCGGGCATGAAAATGGGCGGCGGCCCAAAACAATTCGGCGTGGATGCCGAACGCGTTCCGGCGATGTTAAAGCGGCTCGGGGCGCTCGATCTTGACTTCATCGGCGACACCCGATTCCTTGATGTGCTCCGCCGCGGTGGCGATCGATTGAGCCTCTTTCGACATCTCGCCGTTGGCGAGCAGCTCGACCTCGTGGGCGTTGGCTGCGGCCTTGTGATAAGCCTCGGCGTATTTTTCGACATTGGCATTGACGTCGGCGAAAACCTTGCGCACGTCGTCATTGACGATCCCGGCGCCGAATGCGGTCATCGCGATTTTCAGTGCGGCCAGCGCCTTCTCGGCGCCCTCGGCTGAACTTTGCTCGTGACGCCCGAGCAGCTTGTTGACGTTGAGACGGGCCAGCAACAACTGCTTGAGCGCCTCGCCGGCCAGAACCATGGTGTTCGAATTACCGGCCTTGGTCGCCGCCATCGCCTGCAGTTACTCGATCTCGGCGCGCGACTTGAGGCCAAGCGGATCGAG
>JACQEQ010000116.1 GCA_016200445.1 Gammaproteobacteria bacterium
CACCGCGTTCAGCAGATACGCGACTAAACGCCGCCGTATTTCTACGTTTTTCAACGCTTGAATATGCTGCGCGTCCGGTATTTCCCAGAGTGTTTTAGGCTCGCCTGCAAGTGCGAATAGCTGGCGCGAATGTTCAATAGGAATAACACGGTCGCCGGTTCCGTGAATAACTAACAATGGCACCGGGGCGATTGATGCGATGGCATTTTTTGGACTGTAATCATCGCTAACGGTCATTGCCAGCGGCCATTGCAGCGGCCAAGTCAACCAGAATGCGCTGAGCTTTTCCTGTGTGATCTGTCGATGACCGGCAAACACGCTATCGACGACCAAGGCTTTTATCTGTGTGCGGTACGGGCTATGCGCAAGCGCATAAATTGACACTGCCGCGCCCAGACTCTGGCCGAGCACGACCACACGTGACGTATCGATATCGGACCGCTCCATCACAAGCTGCAAGGCTGCAATTGCATCTGCATTGATGCCCGGCAACGACGGCTCACCCGCCGACAACCCGTAGCCACGATAATCCAACAGAAATACGTTAAAACCCGCCGCAGGTAACCAATAGACGCTGCCGATATGCGTGCTGATGTTTTCCGCGTTGCCATGAAAAAATACCACTGAACCTTGAGCAGGAGTTTGCGCTGGCAACCACCAGCCGTGCAGACGAACGCCATCGGGCGTGTTGAAGTACACGTCTTCGTAATCCAAGCCGATTTCGGTGGGCGTGCGCACCAGTTCATGCATGGGCATAAAGAAAAGATGCGTGCAGCCCGCGCTCGCGCAAATCGCAAGCGCACCCAAGATTCGGATAATCACCAGTAGGTATGCCATCCGAGCATCACAGTGGACCAGGTTGAATTCCAGGCATGATCACGACGGACATTCAAGCGTACGGCGTGCTGTTGGCCCAGCGAAAAGCTTTGCTCCAAGGAAATAAATTCCTCTTTATGCCGGTCGCCCCAACGCAGCACTTGCGCTTGAGCGACAAGATGGAGTTGCCAACGGTCGGTCGGCATTGCATAAATGCCAAGACTTGCTCCCCCGCCGAGTGCGTAGTGATGATCCAATGCACCGCTAACATCCGCAGTGACATCCCCAAATCCGTACACTTGCGTCGTGTCCCCCACTGACCACGCCATCCCTGCACCGCCATGGGTACGATACAGCGCCACAGACTCCGCGTTCGGTGCGCCGATATGCGTATACCCGGTACTGATTTTCCAAGAGATCGGATGAAAAAACCGATCTCGCGGCGACAGTGAAAAAATATCGATCAAGGTTAATTCATTCAATTGCAAACGCTGGGAACCTTCCACCACACGCAATCCAACATCCATGAAGTCGATTTGCGCACCACGCGTGTAACCGCCTTGGAAATCGAGCAGGTCGTGATAGGCGGGTCGCAGCTTGACTTCGAATACATCAAGTGTGTTCGCGACACCCGCCGCAAACGCGACGCGCACTGTTCCATGGCCACGATCCGGCGTCACGTGCGGCGTGGGCGGATCACCGCTGTCGCGGGCTTCCGGCAACCTGCTGCGGGCAAGCAGGAGTTCACGCGAACGGCGCGCCGACTGTTCTGCATCGACATCACCCGCTGTGTATTGATGCCGTAAATATTTATATGCCGCCTCAAGTATCATGCTGCGCCGTTCGGCAGCTTGCTCTGTAAATAGCGTATCACCGGCAACCCGCTCACCTGCGGCGAGTGCCGCAACCCAATCTTGCTCAGTTTCGTTTAACTGCGCCAGCTGAAAACGGAGCCACGTGTTATCAGCAGGTCGATACACAATCTTACGCACCATGCCTTCCTGCTCTGCCAATGCACGCACCGTGTCCGCCGGAATAACCCAGCCATGGAAACGCCGGGTGAATTCCAGACTCGGGCGCGCCGCTTCAAACAACGACAGCAAGTGATAGGCACAATTCTCGTCGAAAAAATAATAATCGAAACGCACCTGCCCCAACTCCCACGCATGCATCAGTAAACGTTCGATCTCTTCTGCAGTAAAGTTGAGTTGATATTCCCAGATATCGCGATTTTCGAGGTGGCTGTACTCCTTCACCGCCTTCTGGGTTTGCCGCATAATTGATTGCATAAGCAAGCAGACGCGATTGCTCATTTTGCCCAATAGCATCCACACGCAACAGCGTGTGGCCGAACATCGACGATGGGTTGTTGATGTACGCCGCCGGAAACACCAAGGTGAGCATGTCGGGCCGCAACGCGGCACGCCATGCTGCAAAGCGCTGGCAGTTTTGTTCAGGTAAGCGCCCAGTGTCGAAATTTAGAATCGCTTTCAACCAGTGATAGCGCGCGGCAAAACGGCACTGCGGATGTTGTGCGGTATCCGTTTCGACAATTTCCGGCGCAAAGAATGCACGCAATGTCGCATCGAGCTCTGCCTGCGGATTGGTTTTGCCTTCGGCCGCGAGATAGAACTTGGCATCATCGGCCTGCCCAGTGACGCCGCTGGTCAGCGCGTTGGAACGGTAATGCAACAACGCACGCCATTGCGCGGTCGCGGCAAGATTTTGCAAGTGCGCGGTCTTGATTAATTCGGAGGGGTAATCGCCGCCTGAAGCATCTGCGGGGGTGCAGCACAGTGCGAACAGCGCACAGAGAACTTGAAACATCCAACGCATATTTATAGAGATCACTC
>JACQEQ010000117.1 GCA_016200445.1 Gammaproteobacteria bacterium
CTAACATATTTTCGTACCGCGATGTTGGATAAAGTTGAGAAGAAAAGATTCCTCGCGCCACCATGCTGCGATACCTGGAAATTCACACACAAAACCCGCAGGCGCGCTTGATTCAACAGGCCGTTGAGGCCGTGCGCGACGGTGCGGTGCTGGTGTATCCCACCGACTCAGGCTATGCATTGGGTTGTCACTTGGGCGACAAGGCTGCAGTGGATCGCATCCGCGCGTTGCGCGAACTGGACGACAAACATAATCTCACCTTGGTATGCCGCGATCTGTCCGAAATCGCAACCTACGCGCAGGTCGACAATCAAGCGTACCGTTTACTTAAATCACTCACACCCGGCCCCTATACGTTTATCCTCGACGCCACACGCGAAGTGCCGCGCCGCTTGCAACACCCCAAACGCAAAACCATCGGCATCCGTGTACCGGGCCACCCCATTGTCGATGCATTGTTGGACGTTTTGGGTGAACCTCTGATCAGCACTACGTTGCAAATGCCGGGCGACGAACAGCCACTCACCGATCCGCAAGAAATTAAAGAACGTCTGCGCCATCAAGTGAACGTAATCATCGATGGCGGCGCAGGTTCGGCCGAGCCGACAACCATCGTCGATCTCACCGGCCCCGTACCAATGGTGCTGCGCAAAGGGCGCGGCGACACGCACATGTTCGAATAATTGCGTACTTGATAATCTTGAGTATGATGACAAGCATGCACGACCCGTTCTGCAATGTAAGACGCTATCAACACAAATACGCGCTACGTTTGGTGTTGCTGTTTTTCATGTTATTTGCGTTGTGGCACGTGTCGCAACATGGTGGGCAGGATGTCGTCAGCAGCGATGCCGGTCACGATTGCCAGGTGTGCCGGCTCGGCCATGCGCCCGCCGCCGGTGGCGCGGCACTGGTATTGTTCGCGGCGATTTTCCTACCTGTCGCGCCGTTCGTCTCAGTCGATGTGCCGTATCTCCGTTCGAAATCCTACCTGCCTCGCCTGGCGCGCGGTCCGCCGTCGTTCTGATTCCCCGTAAATATAGTCTCCATCGGCATGCGCCCGGCGGTACTTCGTGCCGTACGCCGCGCATGCATGTTCAATCTCGATGTCGGGAAATCAGGAACTTTTTATGACGACAAAAAATATCGCCGTGGCGGTCGCTGCGGTTACGTCGTTACTGGTGCACGGCACCTTGAGTTTGGCCGCCGATACTGGCGCGGCAGGCGCGCAGACCGCCGCCAATAATCCCATGCAAACGGGACTGTCCAGTTTGTTTGCGTTTGGCGCGGCGAGCGAGGCCGATAAAACTGTGAAGGAGCTGCAAGGCGGCGGGCATGATCCCCGCCGTAACGGCTTTACCGTGCAAAATGTCGAGCTGACCTTCGGCGGTGCAGTAGATCCGTATCTGGATGCGCAGGCCAACATCGTGTTGCAGATTGATGATGCCGGTGACACCGTGGTGGAGCTGGAAGAGGCCTATGCGTTGACACGGGGTCTGCCCGGCGGCGTGCAAGTCAAGGCGGGGCAGTTCTTTACAGAATTCGGCCGGCAAAATGCCACGCATCCCCACACCTGGGCCTTTGTCGATCAGCCGGTAGTGCTTAATCGGGTATTCGGCCCGGATGGATTGCGCAGCCAGGGCGCACGAGTGTCGTGGCTGGCGCCCATGCCGTGGTATTCGGAGCTTTATGCCGGTACACAGAATGCCAGCGGCCCAACCACCACTAGCTTCATGTTCGTGCCGGACGAGAAGGTGGGCGAGCATTCGCTGCAAGAGCGCCGCACGCGCCGCATGCTCTATTTGCTGCGCTGGTTAAACGGCTTCGATGTGGGTGACTCCGTAAGTGTCAACCTCGGACTCTCCGGCGTGAGTGGGCCCAACGCCACGGGGAGTGACACCACCACCCGTATCTATGGAGCGGATGCTTATCTCAAATGGACGCCGGTGCAAAATCAGCGTGGCTTTCCATTCGTGGCATGGCAATCCGAACTCATCCAACGTCGTTACCAAGCGGGCGATGCAGGTGCCGCCGATCATGAAGTGCTGAACGACTGGGGTGGCTACACGCAACTGCTGTGGGGCTTCCAGCCGGGATGGATTACCGGATTACGATTCGAACGCGCCGATGGTAACGGTGCCAATAGCGCCGATCCGCTGCGCGATGCGCGCACCCGCATTGCCGCCAATGTGACCTGGTATCCCACGGAATATAGCAAGTTGCGTATGCAACTGAATCGGGACGACGCCGAGCATTTGGACAAGAAGGTGAACGCGATCTGGTTGCAGATGGAATACAACCTGGGCAGCCACGCGGCGCATACGTTCTAGAGCCACGCTCTTTGGAGCTATGGCAGACCAATGACCTTGAAAACGAAAGCACTCCTTCCCCCTTGCAGGGGGAAGGAGCATTCCTCATCGCACCTCTTGCTACATCGAACCTGTTTGGAGATTCTCATGAAAAAGTCAATACACTGCGTACTCGCGCTGCTTTTAACTTTTACACCGTGGCTGGCCCAAGCCGCACTTAATGTCGTGACCAGCACCGAAGACATTGCCGCGTTGACGCTCGCCATCGGCGGTGATGCGGTGAAAGTGAAACCGTTAACACGCGGCACCGCTGATCCGCATTTCGCACAGGCCAAGCCAAGTATGATCCGCGAGGTATACCAAGCGGATTTGCTGGTGGTGGTGGGTGCGGAGCTGGAAGTCGGCTGGATGCCTGCACTATTGCAATCGGCGCGTAATGACAAGGTGCAGCCGGGCAATCCGGGGTACCTGGATTTATCGACAGCAGTGACGTTGCTTGATAAGCCAAGCGGTGCAGTGACGCGGGATATGGGCGACGTACATGCGGCGGGCAATCCGCACTATTGGCTGGACCCCAACAACGGCGTGCTCATGGCACGTGGGATTGCGCAACGCTTGGCACAACTGGACAGCGCACACGCGAAGGATTTTGAGCGCGCGCTGGCATCTTTCGAGCAGCAAGCACAAGTCAAAATCGCCACCTGGAAAACCGCGCTCGCGCCGCTGGCTGGTAAGGCGGTGATGTCGTATCACACCTCGTTCGTGTATCTGGCTAATGCGTTTGGTTTTCGCATAGCTGCGCAAGTTGAACCCAAACCTGGTATTTCCCCCAGTGCGGCCTACTTGACGCAGCTCATTGCACGCATCAAGGAGCAGCAGATCGGCGTGTTGATTATGGAGCCGTACTACGAACAGCGTTCAGCAAAATACCTGAGCGAACATACTGGCGTGCGCGTCGCGGTGTTGCCGCAGTCGGTGGGCGCCACAGAGCAGATCAAGACTTATTTTGATTTGTTCGACGCTATCGTGGCCGCGCTTAAAAACACCGGAGCGGTGTAATGGACGCGTGGATGATTCTGTTTCCGGCATTCACGTTGTGCGCCTTGATGATTGCGACCCACACGTACCTCGGCCTGCATGTTTTGGCGCGCGGCATCATCTTCGTCGATCTCGCGCTGGCGCAGGTCGCGGCACTCGGCGTAAGTGTCGCCTTCATGCTGGGGTGGGATGTGCACGGCGCGCAGGCGCAATTCGTCGCGTTGGGCGCCACCTTGCTGGCCGCCGTGGTGCTGGCAAAATTACGCGCCATTCCCGACAAGACTGCGCGCGAGGTCATCATCGGCTGCATGTACGTGGTGGCCACGGCGGCGGCGATTGTGATTTTGAGCCGCTCCAGCCAGGGCATGGAAGAACTGAAGTCGATGTTCAGCGGCAATATCCTGTGGGTGCGCTGGGAAGAAGTGGGCTTGCTGGCGCTGGTCTACGCGGTGTTGACAGTATTGCACGTGGTGTATTTTCGCCGCTTCAAGGCCTTGTCGTTTAGTGAAGTCACCGAGCGCAAGAGCGGTTTTCGCTGGGAGCTGTTGTTCTTCGTATCGTTTGCCGTGGTGATTACGCTGGCGGTTAATCTGGCCGGGGTGTTGATGGTATTCGCATTCCTCATCATTCCCGCATTCACAGCGTCATTGCTGGTGGGCTCGTTCGGCGCGCGTCTGGCATTGGGCGGCGCGCTCGCGATGGGCGGTAGTGTGGCGGGATTGTGGTTGTCGTTTGCGGAAGACTTGCCTGCGGGTCCACTCATCGTTGCGGTGTTGGGTGGTTTACCGCTGTTGGCGGGTGCCGCGCTGTGGTTGCGTCGGTGCGTCGAGAAGCAGCGGAAGACCCGTTAGCGACTGAATCGCGTAATGCCGAAAAGTTGACCGGTCCGAGCGGACGGGGTTTAATTGCTCGCCGCTCCGGGATCGCCGAAGTCTCACGCTACATGATGCCGCCGCAAATCGATATGCCTGCATTCCTTTCCGCCCAGCTCAAACGAACGATGATTGGTTATCTGATCGTTGCGATGGTCATGGCGTCGCTCGTGAGTGCGCACGTGCATTTGCCGGAAAGCCACACTGGACCGGAGTTGCATAGCCACGCGGCGGAAATTCATTTCGCCCATTTCGAATCCGGTCATGACAGTTTTGACGAGCACGCCTCGGACGCGACAGCCGTCGATATTAACGACGCCGCCAGCACCACTGGCATTTACAAGATTTTGGATGTCGTTGCCATCGTGGCAGCGCTGCTGTTTCTGTTGGCGGCTCCGTCCCGTTGTGAGTATCGGGTTCCCGCGCGCATCACACCCCGTCGTTCCGACCCGCACTATTCCCCCCTGCAAGCGCGCGCCCCGCCGCGCTGACCTATCCGCAGTTCCCAGTGAATTTCGTCGTCCCCGGTTGTGGGCTGACGATGCGTTGAGTTCATGGTTGTGTTTTTCTTTGAGGATCACTCATGTTTTCTTTTACAACTCGGCTTTTTTTGCTGGCGCTCATGGCCGCTCTGTTTTTGCCCACGGAGGCATTCGCGCACGGCATGTCGCTGGCGGATAAACAGGCGATTATCGACGGTGGCAACCTGCGGTTTTTATCGCTGGGCGTCACGCACATGCTCAGCGGATACGACCACCTGCTGTTCATCTTCGGAATCATTTTCTTTCTCACCACGTTCAAGGACATCGTGAAGTACATTACGGCGTTCACGCTCGGCCATAGCGTCACGCTGATCTTCGCGACCTTCAACCAGATCCAGCTCAATTATTTTCTGATCGACGCGGTGATCGGCTTGAGCGTGGCGTACATCGCGTTCTCGAATCTGGACGGATTCCGCAAGCACCTGAAAGTCACACCGCCCAATCTGCTGGCGATGATTGCGTTGCTGGGTTTGGTGCACGGCTTCGGTTTGTCCACGCGCTTGCAGGAGTTGCCGCTGAACCAGAACGAGCTGTTGCTGAACATCATTTCGTTCAACGTCGGCATCGAACTGGGGCAGGTGATCGCATTGTCGGCCATGCTGCTGTTGCTGATGGGCTGGCGCAAGGCGAAATCGTTCCACACCTTCAGCTCAGTCTCGAACGTTGCGCTGATCTTCGCCGGCATTTTTCTGTTTGCGATGCAGATGCATGGTTATTCCCATGTCAAAAACCCCGATGAGTTCGGCTTCAGTTCCGACAATCACATTCACGAGCATATGAATATGGAGGCGCAGCGTGCCGCCAAGCTACGTTCCGAAGCCGTTCACGATTCCATTGATTAACCCAACCGAAGGAGAAATGAGTATGCGTAAAACCATGATCGTTGTTACGTTGTGCACCCTGAGCCTGGTAACCAGCCCCGCTTTTTCCGGTGCCGATGGCCCCGGACACTCGCATTCACACGGACCGGTTTCAGCGGAAACGGCGCAAGAAAAAGCCACCAAACACGTCGCCGATTTGGTGACGAAAGGAAAGTTGGAAGCAAGCTGGAACAACATCAAACCAACGAAAACAGAGCAGAAGGCCTTCGAGAAGGGGCCGGAATGGATTGTGGAGTTTGTGAACAGTGCGGTTACGGATAAAGCCAAACAAACTTTGTATGTGTTTTATACCCTTGACGGTAACTATCTTGGGTCGAACTTCACGGGCAAGTAAGACTATGTAACGCGTCGTGCCACACGCCCCGGTGGATTGGGGGCGTGTGGTTATCGGCGGCCGCAAATATCCCGTACCAGACAACCGAACGACGAGCAACAAGCCGCTCGTCGTGTAGTGATAGAATTCCCCGCTCCCGATTCACTCCCGGAGCCGCGCGCCTTCCCGGCGAGGGGCGGCTATTTTAACCTAGAAACCTCAGTTGACCGCTGCAAGGTATGAGCAAGTGTATGCAGGTATTGACATTTATAGTTTTTCCTGGCTTCACCCGAGGGGTGAGGTCCGCTACGGTCTGCGGCGCACGCCCCGAGACACCGCGCATGGCGGCGTTGCAACTCGTCCTACCTCGCGCAAAACCAACGCGATAGGAATCATCGGAATAGCTTGCTATTCCTCGCTCGTTGCGCCTTGCCCTGCGTCGCATAGGGATTTGTGCAAGTGCCGCGAAGCGCAGGGATGCGCGCGAGTGGCCACTCAACGGGCCGCACTCCGCAGACCGTTCAACTGAGGTTTCTAGGTTCAATGGATATTGCGCTGATCTTTTTACTCATCCTGCTCAATGGCGTTTTCGCCATGTCCGAAATTGCCGTGGTGTCTTCCCGCAAGGCACGCTTGCAGGGTCTGGCCGACGACGGCAGCCCCGGCGCGCACGCTGCCTTGGCGCTCAACAACGAACCCTCCGGTTTTCTGTCCACGGTTCAGGTCGGTATTACCACAGTCGCCATTCTGAGCGGCATGGTCGGCGAGACCGTGTTGGCCGATCCGCTCACCGCGTGGCTGTCGGGTTTCTCCGAAATTGAGCAGTATGCCAGAGGCATCGCGTTGACCGTGGTGGTGGCAGGGCTCACTTATTTTTCTGTGGTCATCGGGGAACTGGTCCCCAAACACATGGCGCTGTTCGCGCCGGAAACTATTGCTGCGCGTATCGCGCGCCCAATGATCTGGCTGGAACGCGCGGCCCGGCCACTGGTGTGGCTGCTGTCGTCGTCATCCGGCCTGTTGCTGCGCTTGATCGGCGCGCGGCGCAAGGACGAGCCGCCGGTGACCAACGCGGAGATCAAGACGCTGATGGAGCAGGGCGCGCAAGCCGGTGTGTTCCACGCAAGCGAACAGGAAATTGTTTCCAACGTACTGCGTCTGGACGAACAGCGGGTCGGCGCCATCATGACGCCGCGCCGGGACATCGTTGCAATCGATCTCGACGCGACTGATGACGAGCTCCGGCACCGCATCGCCGGAAGTCCCCATTCGCGCATCGTGGTGTGCCGCGACGGGCTGGACCACATCGTGGGCGTGTTGCAAACCGGCGACCTGTTGAAACGCTCGCTGTCCGGGGAACCGCTGCGGCGGGAGAATGTGGAAGCGGCTGTGACGCCTCCCTTATATCTGCCCGAGGCCATGACGACGACCCAGTTACTGGAAAATTTTCGTCGTTCCCGCCTGAAATTCGCACTGATCGTCGACGAATATGGCGACTTGCAGGGACTGGCGACACTCACCGACGTGCTGACCGCCATCGTCGGCGAAGTGTCCCTGCCCGAAACCCCGGAACAGCGCGACATGGTGCAACGCGACGACGGTTCATGGCTGATGGATGGCGACGTCACCGTCGAACGCGTCAAGGGCGTGCTGGAGATCGACGAGGAGTTGCCCGGCCAGGAGGAAAACGCATTTCATACGTTGGGCGGATTCGTCATGCACAGGTTAGGACGCATTCCGAGTGCAAGCGACCGTTTTGAATACGCGGGCTGGCGCTTCGAAGTCATGGACATGGACCGGAACCGCGTGGACAAAGTGTTGATCGCGCGTGCAACGCCACCGCACGCCACTCCGTCTGGCGCCATGTCATGACATGGCGCCAGACGCTGCGCGCACCCGGCGTGACGGCAGCGTTGGGCGCGGCGCTGTTGTTCGGCGGCGGCACGCCGCTCGCCAAAGGGCTGTTGTCCAGCGTGAGTCCGTGGCTGTTGGCGGGTCTGCTTTATCTTGGCTCTGGGTTGGGGTTGTCGCTGTACCGCGTCTTGCGCCGCGCTCCGGCGGCGCGGCTGGCGCCGGGCGAATGGCCGTGGTTCGCGGGAGCCATTGTCGCGGGCGGCGTGATCGGGCCGGTGTTGCTGATGTTCGGACTCACCGGCATGCCGGCATCGGGCGCCTCGTTACTACTCAATGCCGAAGCCGTGTTTACCGCGTTACTGGCATGGTTTGCGTTTCGCGAAAACTTCGACCGGCGCATCGCGCTGGGCATGGCTGCCATCGTCGCAGGCGCGGTGGTACTCAGTTGGCCGGGGGAGGCGCAATTCGCCGGTCTCTGGCCATCGTTGGCCGTGCTCGGCGCCTGCCTGGCGTGGGGTCTCGACAATAATCTCACGCGTAAAGTGTCATTGACCGACGCCACCTGGATCGCCGCGATCAAAGGGTTGGCGGCGGGCAGCGTGAATCTGCTGCTGGCTTTCTTGTTGGGAGCACACTGGCCACCGCTGGCCGGCTTCGTGGGGGCGCTGTTGGTCGGTTGTTTCGCGTACGGGGTCAGTCTCGCGCTGTTCGTGACCGGGTTGCGCCATCTGGGCACGGCGCGCACCGGCGCTTATTTCTCCGTCGCACCGTTCTTCGGCGCGCTGCTGGCGATTCCGTTGCTGGGCGAAGCGGTTAGTCTGCAATTGCTGATCGCCGGCGCGTTGATGGCGCTGGGTGTGTGGCTGCATCTCACCGAGCGTCACGCGCATCCGCACGAACACGAGCCGCTCGCCCATACACACAGTCACGTGCACGACGAACACCACCGGCACGAGCACGACTTCCCGTGGAACGGCGAGGAGCCGCACACGCACTTCCACCAGCACGCGCCGCTGCGGCACAGCCATCCGCACTATCCGGACAGCCATCACCGCCATGGTCATTGAGGTGCAGTCCGTTTTTTGTGCGCTGCGCCCGTAGAATGATGACTACCGCTTATATGTGAATACGTACCACGACGCGTTAGCGCGTGCCGTACGCCACCAGATATTCATGCGGCACTTTTATGCCGTGATCGCTTTGATACGCGTTGGCATAGACCGCGACTTCATCGCGGATGCTGGCGCGCGCGTCTTGTGGCAGCGCATCGAATTGTGCTTTGAGAATGTCGGTGGCTTCTACCAGATTCCAAAATTCGTTGAATGATCCAAACTGATAATGCAGCGTATGCCGCTCGACGACGCAGTCATGAAATCCGGCGCGCAGCAGTAGATCGTCGAGCAAACCGGGCACCCCCAGCGAGGTGACTTTATGTAACGGCGGGTGCACATGCTCTGGCACTTTGTTTTTAAACGCTTCGTAAGACCAGAGCATGGTGGGCATCGTTTCCGGAGTGCTCCATACCTTTCAACGTTTCAAACTGAAGATGATTCAGGCGCAACTGCTGCGCCTTGTTTTGCGCAACGCGCACCAAGGCGGCTGCGGCGTCGGTGCCGGTAATTGTCACGCGGTTGCCCATGCGTTGCGCCAACGTGAGCGCCGGTTCACCGGTGCCGGACGCGACATCTAAAATTCGATTACCGGGTTGGGCCGCCAGTTTGTCCAGCAACACTTCGCCAACGGGCGCGAGGTGCGGCAGCCACAAGTCGAATTTCTCGGCGATTTTTTCCCAATCGGGTTGGTTCAATTGGCTCATGGCGCGCTCCTTGGTGTAGTCATTCAATGTATGACTTTAGTCTGACAGCGGGCAGGTGGTGGAGTGCGATTGTTGGATAGAAGATGGTTGTGCGCAAGCGGCGAGTAAAAGTCGCATTGCGCAATACAATGCCGAGCCTATACTTATAATTCACACCGTGGTTCAGCGTGTCAGCGGTGTTGTTGATGGGTAAATCTAAGTGAGGGTTTTTAAATGAGTCAAGGTACCGTGAAGTGGTTTAACGAAGCGAAAGGTTTTGGTTTTATTCAGCCGAAGGATGGGAGCGAAGATGTGTTCGTACATTTCTCCGCGATCAAGGGCGAAGGATTTAAAACCCTGGCCGAAGGCCAGGCCGTTGATTTTAAAGTTGAGCGTGGTCCCAAGGGATTGACTGCCACGGAAGTTACGGCGTCTGCTTAAGTACAAAGTAATTGTCCTCGCTGTGTTGCAAATTAGGCCCCGCTGAATCGCGGGGTCTTTTGTTTGGTGCGCCCGGCAGGGCGCACTCACTTGGAGGTGGAAGTCCGCTACTCAGCCGGCAAGGGGAAGAGTTAGCCGAACGGCAAGGGTGTTGCGGGTGACTGCGAATCTGAAGGAAGCTGAAGGCAAAGCGCTGGCCTGAC
>JACQEQ010000121.1 GCA_016200445.1 Gammaproteobacteria bacterium
ACGATCTGCGCGCCGCCTACGCCTGTGAACGCTATGAACAAATCACCGGACACCCGGCACCAGTGGTAGCGGGAGAGCGGCAAGCGAACAAACACGATGATCAAACGGCCCGGCAGATCATCGCCCAGGAGCTGGGACATGGCAGAATAGACGTAGCGGCCGCCTATTTAGGAAAGTAGGTAGTTATGTAAAGTAGGCGCCATGACGGTCAATAAAATCCGCCACTTATCCACAAAACACTTTGCATAATATCTTCCGGATCTGGGTGGGCCACGATTTAGATTCTTCATATGCATGCCTCTTATAAGCGCTGCAGCCACTGCAACAGCGATTTATTTTCCTTCCACGAAGGAATGTTCGGTACGGGTGCCGGGCTGACTTTTTCGATGGCTGCTCGCTTCATCTCAAGGTTCGCCCTCGCATACAGCTCAGTGGTTTTGATATCAACGTGGCCTAAAAAATCACGGACGATGTCCAAAGAAACGCCTCCCTGGACCAGGTGCATTGCTTTGGTATGCCTCAGCGTATGGGGGCTGACTTTTTGTTTGAGATGCGGATAGCGCTCTTGTACCTTCTGCATGTGCTTTTGCAGAATGTAATTGACGCCAACACGCGTCAATGGATTACCGTGCTTGTTTCGGAACAGCGGGTGGTCGTAATTTTCAGGCAGCGCCAGATTGTTTTCATCAATATACTGCTGCAATAATTTGGCGGTATTCGCCATCAAAGGTACGACTCGCACTTTGCGTCCCTTGCCCAGGACCCTCACTTGAGCGGGGGATTCCAGCCGCACATCGCCGGCCGTCAGGTCAATGAGTTCCTGCACACGGGCGCCCGTGTCATAGAGAACGCTGAGTAGTACCGCATCCCGTCTGCCGTCGGGCCGTCTAAGATCCGGCTGGGCTAAAAGCGCAGCGAGGTGATCTTTAGGCAGGTAGCCAACTTCATGACGAACAAAGCGGCGCAGTGGGATGGCGAGTATCCGCTGGCATGGCAATAACAGCGTGGGTTCCTCTACTTGCAGGTATCGAAAGAAAGCGTGCAATACCGCCAAACGTTGATTGAGTGTGCGGATTGAGCAATGCCGCACTTTTTTCAGGTGATCAAGAAAGGCATCGACTAACTGGACGTCGATTTGCTCAAGCTTTAGTCTTTCAATGGTGATCCCTCTTTCATCCCGACAAAATCGTAGTAGCAGTACGAAAACGTCTCGATACGCCTTGATGGTATTCGGGCTTAGATTGCGTTGTCCTGCAAGGTAATGACTGAGGAAGTGACTGACATGTGCAGACAATGTTGTTGGTTTCATGATCACCTCCCTTGCGGTATTACACCGCCAAATTGCTGATTCATTCGTGCCGTCAGATTAGGGAATAACTCAGCAGTTAGATGGAGATATTTTTGGGTGCCGGTAAAATCCTTATGGCCAAGATAGGCCACGAGAAAGGGGAGCTTCGTGTTCAGATCCACGCCTTCCTCATACCACCGCAGTAGCCGGTGAACGGCGAAAGTATGGCGCAGGTCATGCACTCTTGGCCCCTTGCCTCGTCCCCCATGAGGAATACCGCATTGGAGCAACGCCTTTCGATATAAGTGGTAGATCGTCGTGCAGCCCCAGGCGGCTTGCCGGGCTGATGGGAAAAAATAGGCATCAGGCTCCCGCCTTGCCAATGTGCGGTTTTCCAATTCCGTGGCATAGCGCCGCAAACGCTCTACCATTTCGATGGAAGGCGGTACGAGACGATCTTTCCCAAATTTACCTTGCCGTACTGTAATGACACCTTGCCGAAGATCAACATCACGGACCTTCAGGCTCAACACTTCGCTCAGTCGAAAACCACAGCCATACAGCAATCGAAATACTTCGGGTAGGATGATATGGCGAAGTGGTGATTTTGAACTGGGCGTAAAGTGATCAACGGCCAGAATAATCTGACGCACCTCCGCGTGCGTCAGAATTCTGGGCGAGAACACATAGGAACGACGTGGACCAATGCCTTTGGGCGGTTCATAGGCAGAAAACCCCAGTCTGATCATTAATCGAGCCAGTTGTCGAACCAGAATGATACGGCGTTGATGCGTAGAGGCTTGCTCATGCGGATATTGCGCGAGCCATTGTGCTACCAGCGCTTTGGGCAGTTCATTAGGCTGGATGGACTTGCCGCACAGAAAATGGTCAAGCTCCTTGAGTACCCGCGCCGGGGTATCATATTTATAGCCACTGGCGCGCTTCTCGCGCACAAGTCGTTCCATCAATGGCCCCAGTAGGCTTTCATAGCGGAATACTTTACGCTTCGCTATCATGACACACCTCCTGAATGGATAACGCGACATGCCGTAACGATTCAACGCTCGCCTTGGCATAAATCATCGTTGTGCTCATCGAAGCGTGCCCCAAAATATCGGCGATCACGGAAAACGGCGGACCAGTCTATATGATCGAGGGTCAGTGATTTGATATCACCCGATCGCACGCCTAGGCGGCAAGCCAATAGAAAAATGGCATAATCCCGTTTGCCTCTCGGCGAATGCCTGTCGACTCCGTCCAACAACTGAGCAAGCAGTTCTTTATCCCAGGCCGATGGAATTGTGGCTCGTTCAGGGAAACACACACCGGGTAAGCTGCCGCTCAAATCTTGTTTTAACCGACACTTGTAAAACAGGAATCTGAGATACACGCGCACACAGGAAACAATGGCGGCAACGGTTTTTCGGCGATAACGGGACAAGGTATAGACAAAGTCTGATAAATCTTCCGGACGTATTTGATTGAAGTTGTTTACATCACGTTTCCCCAGGAAGTCGAGGAACATCCCGACTTGTCGAATATATTCATCCACCGTATCAGGACTGAGGTAGCGCTCCTCCTCACAATAGGTTTTGTAGTCATGCAGGCTCTTCTGCAAGGCATCGGGTATGTGAAGTTTTGCAGCATTTAATTTGCCGCGTTCGAAGAAGCCGAAACGGGCGAAGTGCCACAATAGCGTTAAGCTATACTCGGCATGTTTTTTCCAACCTGGGTACGACTGGATAGGTAATTGAGAATTGATTTCATGATGTTCCAGAAAATCAAGGACGAGTTGCTCTCGAAGCTTGCCTTTATAACCTTGCTGCCGAGCAAAAGTGACTAACTTTCGCCAAACGGTTTGGTAGCGGCGTATCGAGCGCTGGTTGTACTGGAGTACCTGGAGTTGGCTTAATGCGCTAAAAACCAATTCGTCCAGTGAAAGCTTTTTTGATTTTGGGGCGTGGGAACTCATACATAATCCTCCGTCAGTTTGAGTGGCGTTTATGGCCACAGCAAAATTAACGGAAATATTATGTAAAGTATTTGAGAGGTAACTGTTTGATGTTACCGGCCTTTACTAAGCTGCTTTACATAACTACCTACTTTCCTAAATACACTTTATGGAAAGCTTTCCATAAAATCTACGTCGGGAGTGCCAAGTAATGGCCAACCCCGCCAATCAACACCAAGCGGCAAGACAAGCCAAGGAACTGCTGGCGCGTACACTGCCGGGCTCGCGCCGGGGATCGATCCGATCCCATCTGCAGCGTGCCGAA
>JACQEQ010000120.1 GCA_016200445.1 Gammaproteobacteria bacterium
CGCGCGCCGCCTGCAGGTGTATCGCAACAACCACGCGAGCAGTCTTACCGAGGCATTGCGTGCGGTGTACCCAGTGCTGCATCGCCTTGTGGGTGATGAATTCTTTATGCACCTGGCTGTAAGTTATGTGAACGCGCATCCATCGCGCTGCGGCAATCTGCACGGATTCGGCGCGCAGGTGCCGGAGTTCGTTGCCGGTTTTCCTGGGCTCGAAGTGCTTCCCTATGTGCGGGACGTGGCAAGTCTGGAATGGAGTTACCACGAAGTTTTTCATGCCGCCGACCACGCGCCGCTTGACGTCGCACGCCTGGCAGTCATCGCGCCGCCGCGCTACGGGGAATTGAAATTCAGCATGCATCCCGCCAGCCGGCTGCTGGAATCACCCTACCCGGTGTTGCGCATCTGGCAGGCAAACCAGCCGGACGATGGCGGCGACGGTGTGGTGGATTTGCACAGCGGCGCTAACCGGCTCTTGGTGATCCGCCGTGCGCTGGATGTCGAGTTCGAGCTTCTTGATCGCGGCGACTACGCGTTTTTATCGGCGCTACGCGATTGAAAAGATTTTGCGACGGCGAGCGATGCCGCGTCTGCGGTGCAATCGGATTTCGAGGTCGGAGCGGCGCTGCAGGACTTCGTCGTCCGCCAGGTTGTCGTGGATTTTATTTTGTAAATTTCGGGAGAAAACCGTATGAGTACGACCGTTCACTCCGTCGCAACAGCTATCGATGCGCTGTACCGCAAAATAGACCTGCTCGCCCCGCTGGGCAATCTGGCGTTGCGTCTCTGGGTCGCGAATGTATTTTTCAAATCAGGAATGCTCAAACTCGGCAACTGGGATAGCACCATGTACTTGTTTGAAAATGAGTACCATGTGCCGATACTGTCGCCGAATCTTGCCGCCTTGATGGGTACCGGCGCAGAGCTGGTACTTCCCGTGCTGCTCGTGCTCGGCTTGGGCGGACGTTTCGCGGCGTTCGCGCTGTTCATGTTCAACATCGTCGCGGTGATGTCGTATCCCGATCTGGAAGCGGCCGGAATTCGCGATCATCAAATTTGGGGTGTGATGTTATTGGTGCTGATGCTTCAAGGTCCCGGCAAATTGTCGGGCGATTATTGCCTGCTCAGGACATATCTTCCGAAATCGCATTAGTCGCGTCGCCCGCCGCGCGCTAACATAGCGCGCATGTCTGACCCGCTCCATATTCTCCATAGCGTCTTCGGTTACGAGTATTTTCGCGCGCCGCAGCAAGAGGTGATCGACACGCTGATGGCAGGCGGAGATGCGCTGGTGTTAATGCCGACCGGAGGCGGCAAGTCGCTGTGTTTTCAGATTCCGGCCATCGCACGCGCGGGCACCGGCGTGGTGGTGTCGCCGTTGATCGCGCTGATGCAGGACCAAGTCGCCGCCCTGAAACAGGCCGGGGTGCGCGCTGCGTATTTAAATTCGTCACTCACCGGCACCGAGGCGCGCGATATCGAGAATCGGCTGCTGCGCGGCGATTTGGATTTGCTCTACGTTGCGCCCGAGCGCTTGATGACGGAGCGCATGCTTGACTTATTCCGGCGCATCAAAATCGCCTTGTTCGCCATCGACGAAGCGCACTGCGTGTCGCAGTGGGGGCACGACTTCCGGCCGGAATATATCCAGCTGTCGGTGCTGCACAAACGTTTTCCCGAAGTACCGCGGATTGCACTCACGGCGACGGCCGACGAACCGACGCGGCGCGAAATCATCGCGCGTTTGCAGCTGGAAAACGCGCGCGTTTTTATCAGTAGTTTCGACCGGCCCAACATCCGTTACCGCATTGCGCAAAGTAGCGGCGGTGCGCGCGAGCAGTTGCTACGGTTCATTCGCGAGGAGCATAACGGCGATGCCGGTATCGTGTATTGCCTGTCGCGCAAACGTGTGGAGGAAGTGGCCGGATCACTGGCCAGCAAGGGGCTCACCGCGTTGCCATATCATGCCGGGCTATCGAACGAAGTGCGCGCGCGCAATCAAGCGCGCTTCATCAACGAAGAGGGCGTAATAATTGTCGCGACCATCGCCTTTGGCATGGGCATCGACAAACCCAACGTGCGTTTCGTCGCACATTTGAACCTGCCGAAAAGCGTCGAAGCTTATTATCAGGAAACCGGCCGTGCCGGGCGCGATGGCCTGCCCGCCGATGCGTGGATGATTTACGGCTTGCAAGATGTGATCACGTTGCGCCAGATGTTGGCGCAATCCGAAGCCGATGAAACCCACAAGCGCGTCGAACAACATAAGCTCGACGCGATGCTCGGCTTGAGCGAGCTCACCACCTGCCGCCGCCAGGCGCTGCTCGCTTATTTCGACGAACACGCGCCCGAACCGTGCGGTAACTGCGACACCTGTCTGGAGCCGCCGCAAACCTGGGATGCGACCGTGCCTGCGCAAAAGGCGTTGTCGTGCGTGCACCGCACCGGGCAACGTTTCGGCGTGACGTATCTGGTCGAGATGTTGTTGGGCAAGGCCGACGAGCGCATGCAACGCTTCGGGCATGACAAATTAAGCACCTTCGGTATCGGCAAAGACATTGATGCCAACACCTGGCGTGGAATTTTCCGTCAACTGATTGCGCGGGGCTTGCTCGCCGTCGACATCGAAGGCCATGGCGGCTTGCACCTCACCGACGCCTGCCGCGCCGTGCTGCGCGGCGAACGACGTTTGTGGTTGCGTCGCGACAGCAAGCCGGTCAAGACCAAGAAGGAACGTGCCGAGCGTGCAGCAACCCGCACTACCTTCAGCGATCCCGCCGACCAGCGTTTGTGGGAGGCGTTGCGCACGCGCCGCCGCGAACTGGCGGCAAGCCAGGGCGTACCGCCCTATGTGGTATTTCATGACGCTACCTTGGCTGAAATGGTCGAGCGCTGTCCGCGCACACGAGCCGAGCTGGCGCATATCTCAGGCGTGGGCGAACGCAAGCTCGATGCCTATGGCGAGGAATTTCTGTACGTCATTCGCGCACACGCATACTCGCCTGAAAGTTTGGCCGAGTAGTCAGTTTTGGACTGCGGGTTTCCTGCCCGCAAAAAGGCGGCCAGGAGGGCCGCGATCCCAGGCCGCTCCGCGTGCATCCACTCAAAAAAAGTCACGTCCTGCCGATGAAGTAGTTTGCGAGGCACGTACACGTGACTGACACGATTATAACCATTGACC
>JACQEQ010000059.1 GCA_016200445.1 Gammaproteobacteria bacterium
TTGACAATAAGCCAGCGGGCGAATCAGCACATGCTGTTTGCTGTCGGTCAACAATTTGGGCGGCATGGAACGGATCACGCCGTTGTATAAAATCGACATCAACATGCTTTGAATCAGATCGTCGCGATGATGACCCAGCGCAATTTTGTTATAGCCGTGTTCGCGCGCATAGCGGTAGATGTTGCCGCGACGCAGCCGCGAACACAGCGAGCAATAGGTTTTGCCCTCGGGAATTTTCTCCTTCACGATGGAGTAGGTGTCGCGCCGTTCGATGGCGTACGGATAGTTGTTTTCTTCGAGCCAAGCGCGCAGTGCGGTGTCGTCCCAGCCGGGCTGGGCCTGGTCGAGCGTGAACGAAAACACTTCGAATTTGTGGCGGGACTTGACTTTAAGAAGATGCAACAGCCGCAGTAAGGTAAACGAGTCTTTGCCGCCGGACAGGCACACCATCACGCGGTCGCCGGTTTCGATCATATTGAAGTCGGCGATTGCTTTGCCGACGTAGTGGAGTAACTTCTTTTCAACAGTGGACAACGGGATGCACTCCTACATGAGAAACACGACCGGCGGCAGCCGCCGCACGCGAATGGCTATTTTGGTTAATTACGACGGCAAATGCCAATGATCACGCAGTTTATGCTCAAAAATAGGCAGCTTCCTCCCGTTTTAGGATGGGGAGGGCAGGGCGCTGTGCTCGCGGCTTCGAGTGTATTATTGGCAGCCTGCATGCACGTAAGTGCGCCGGTAACGCCACCGTCCTCACCACCCCCCACACCCGTAGTTGCGTCCGCAAACTCTGTAGCTGCCGAGCCCGTGACCATACCGACTCCGACGCCAATGCCAAACGCGATCAGCTTCGAAGCCTGGCTGGCGGAGTTTCGCACCGAGGCACTGGCGGCGGGAATCCGCGCGGCAACATTGAATGCGGCATTCGATGGTCTAAAACCCATCCCGAGGGTGCTTGAACTGGATCGCCAGCAACCTGAATCGGTATTGAGCTTCGAAGACTATTTAGCGCGCGTGGTGCCCGAGCGGCGCATAACGATGGGCCGCGAAAAACTTGCGCAGCATCGCGCGCTGTTGGAAAAAGTAAGCGCGCAGTACAACGTCCCCGCGCGGTTCATCGTTGCGTTGTGGGGTATTGAAACCGACTACGGCCGCTTGGGCGGTAATTTTTCCGTGATTGCGGCGCTCGCCACCTTGGCCTACGAAGGACGGCGCGCAACGCTGTTTCGCACTCAATTGCTCGAAGCCTTGCGCATTCTCGACAGTGGCGATGTCGCGCCGAACGATTTACGCGGCTCGTGGGCCGGTGCGATGGGTCAAACGCAATTCATGCCCTCGACGTTTCGCAATTATGCGGTGGACTTTAACGGCGACGGCAAGCGTGATCCGTGGAATCAACCCGCCGATGTGTTTGCGTCTGCAGCCAATTACTTGTCGAAAATTGGTTGGGTAAAAGGCGAGACTTGGGGCCGCGAGGTGCGCGTGCCTGACAATTTTGAACGCCAATGGATCGGGCTCGATCAGCGGAAAACGCTCGCCGAATGGCAGGCATTGGGGGTGCGCCGCAAAGACGGCGCCGACTTGGCGGCGTTTGAAATGTCCGCGTCGCTGGTGCAACCCAGCGGTCCCGGCGGCCGAGCGTTTCTGGTGTACGACAATTTTCGGGTGTTGATGGAGTGGAACCGCTCCACTTATTTCGGCGTCGCGGTTGGCCAACTCGCAGATGCGTTGGCAGACGGGGAAAATTAACAAGCTTGACTATATTAAGTGGTCGGGTGTCGCGTTGTGCGTGACCTTGGAACGCAGCGTTCCGGCGACATCGTGGACCAAGCTTGATAAGCGTGCGCTCCACGGTTTGCGCAGCGTGTAGATAATCTCGAACACATCGGCGGTTTGGCTCTGCTCCAATAAGTAATCGTCGCTGGTTTGAAGCTGATCGACTAATTTCAAATCCAACGCCTGTGTGCCATACCAATGTTCGCCAGTAGAAACTTTGGCGATGTCCAGGCTGGGGCGAAACTCATGCACGAAATTTTTGAACAGCCGGTGCGTCTCTTCGATCTCTTCACGAAATTTTGCGCGCGCAGCGTCGGTGTTCTCGCCGAACATGGTGACGGTACGTTTGAATTCACCGGCGGTGAATTGCTCGTAATCGATGTCGTTTTTCTTCAACACACGGCTAAAGTTCGGCAGCTGCGCAATCACGCCGATCGACCCCAGGATCGAGAACGGCGCTGCGAGGATGCGATTTGCTACGCATGCCATCATGTAGCCGCCGCTGGCTGCGACCTTGTCGACTGCTATGGTGAGCGGAATGTTGCGCGTACGAAAGCGTGCCAGTTGCGATGCCGCCAAACCGTACGCGTGTACCATGCCGCCGGAACTATTGAGCCGCAGAAACACTTCATCGTCGCTGCGCGCAACCATCAACACGGCGGTGACCTCTTCGCGTAAATTGCTGACCGCAGAGGCTTTGATGTCGCCGTCGAAGTTCAGTACGAACAGACGCTTTTTAGCACTACTGCCGTGTTTCGCGGTTTCTTTGCGGTGTTTCTTCGCTTCTTTGAGCACTTTCTTGAATTCGTTATCGGGTAACAACTCTGACTTCAGCGCCAAGGCCATGTCTTCGTAGCGCGCATTGAGTTTTTTTACTTCCAGCTTTTCTTGTTCGCTACTTTGGCCGCGCATGCGCACTACTAGTACAATGATCGCGCCGATGGCCAACACAATCGTAATTGCTTCGGCCAGAAATAAACCATAGTGCAGAAAGAAGTCGTTCATCGAGATACCTTTGTGAAGAGCGCGTGCGTAGACGGGCCGGAATTCTACGGGTGCAGGCGCCATGTGTATAGCGTTGTAGCCACGCGGGCACAGGCCCGGGTTTTTGTGAACGTGTTCTCGTTCAAAAGGTGATCAACTGCGTTATTTTCATTGCGCTGGTTGTGGGCATGTTTGGGGAGCATGATCGCTGGAGTGTAAATTTTACCCAGCCGGGTTTTGTTCCTGTCTTGACTATTTAGCCTGTCCGCCGATACAAATTTTGGGGTTGCTTAGCTTTTTTGATTTGCAGGACAGGCGCGCAACGGGTGTGATTATGGCGCAATGCGAGCATGCCACGCGAGTCACGCGTGAACGCTCACTCATTTTCTTTAGGATGTCGACAGTGAAACAAAGCGCGCAGATCGATCCACGGACCTTGTTGTGGATCAAACAGGAAGTCGCTGAATCTCTTACGACGGTGCGCCAAACGCTCGAAACGTTTTGCGCATTCTCCGGCCCAGGGCAGTCGTCGGCATGCGCTGATAGCCTGGACAAAATTCGCGGCGCACTGGAGATGGTGGAAATTTCTGGCGGCGTTACGCTTGCCCGTGAAATGCACGATGTGGCGCTGGGACTGGCAGCCGATACCATCGAACTAAAAAACGAGGCCGTCGAAGTATTGATGCGCGGTGTTATCCAATTGCCCGCTTATCTCGAACATTTGTATCACGGCAACCCCGATGTCCCGTTGATTCTATTGCCTATCCTCAACGATCTGCGTGCCGTACAGAACAAGCAATTACTCACTGAAGGCGCTTTTTTCTTTACCGATCTCAGCGTCCGTAAGCCGTCGTTAATCGACCGCAGCGGCGAGGCTGCCACCTGGGATTTACCCACCATGGCAAAAAAATTGCGCCCGGCTTATTTGGCCGCCTTGCTGGGTGTGTTCCGCGATATGGACCTGACCAAAAACCTCAAGGTGCTTGCGACGGTTATTCTAAATTTGGAGCAAACCGCAGCGTCCGAAAAATCCGAACAATTATGGTGGGTTAGTGCCGGTGTCGTGCATGCCTTGCACGACAAAGGTTTGCGATTCCGGAATCAGGCGCGCTGAACGACGCACGCGATCAACTGATCGGTTTTAACGCCAACCTGATGGCGAATGTGTCCGAGCAAATCAAAGAAGAAATGCTGCGCATTAAAGACGATCTCGACATCGCCATCCACGCTAACAAGGGTGATCCTGCGTCATTAACGCCAGTACGCGAACGGTTGCGTACGGTGGCCGATACGTTGGATATGCTGGGTTTGCAACAGTTGGCGCGTTTGGCGCGCGGGCAACAAGAGTTTTTAGAGGTCTCGATCAAGCGCCATGTCGCGCTCAAGGATAACGACGTCATGCATGTCGCCGGGGCGCTTCTTTACATTGAATCGTCGCTGTACGACTTGACCGTGCAAGGGAGCACTGAATTTCTGCAAGGCAACGAGGCTGCCACCGGTACACAATTGCCGGAGGCTGAATTCCGGCAGCTGGTTAAATTAATTGCCACCGAGGCTTTGACCGATGTTGCCAAAGTCAAAGATGCGTTCACGCGTTACGTGTCTGATCCATCGCAGCTGAATGCATTGCAGGATGCGCCTGAGATGCTGAAAGTCGTGCGCGGAGTGTTGTCGATTCTCTCGTACGAGCGTCCCGCGCGGGTGGTGGTTGCGACGCAGCTGTATTTGACCACTGAGATTCTAGGCAAAAAAATCGCGCCCAGTGAGCATGCCCTGGAACGGGTTGCGAATGCCGTGGGTGCGGTTGAATATTTTCTGGAGAGCCTGCTGGAAAAAGCCGTTGCGCCCGAACCCGGGTTGGA
>JACQEQ010000110.1 GCA_016200445.1 Gammaproteobacteria bacterium
CATCACGCGGCAATCAAGATGATCAAGATGCAAGGCGGCGTGTTCGGTGCGGTGGCAGATTCGCAAAAATTACTGGCGGCCTTGGCGTGACGACACCCTCGCCCTACGCACTGGAGGCAATCAACATCGGCAAGCGCTTCGGCGCGCTAGTGGCGCTGGATAACGTGAGCCTGCAACTGCGCCGCAGTTCCGTGCACGCCCTGCTGGGCGAGAACGGCGCGGGTAAAAGCACGCTGGTTAAATGCATTATGGGTTATTACCGCCCGGATGAGGGTCAGGTGTTGTTCGGTGATCGAGAACAGAGCATCACCAGTCCGCACGAGGCGCATTTGCTGGGCATCGGTATGGTGTACCAGCACTTCACGCTGATTCCGAACATGACCGTCGCCGAGAATCTGGTGCTCGCGCGGCCGCGCCTGCCTGCCGTGCTCAACTGGCGCGCCGAACTTGCGCAACTTGAACGGCAGATGAAAACGATGCCATTCCAGGTGCCGCTCACAGCGTCGGTCAACACGCTGGCGGCGGGCGAAAAACAGAAGGTGGAAATCATCAAGCAGCTGCTGCTGAATCCTAAAGTGCTCATTCTTGACGAACCGACTTCGGTGCTCACGCCCAACGAGGCGGACGAAGTGCTAACGCAGGTGCGCGCGATGACGCGCGCGCGTGAACTCAGCGTGCTGATCATCACGCACAAATTTCGCGAAGTGATGCATTACGCAGACGACGTCACCGTTCTGCGCAAGGGCAAGTTCATCGGCAGTACCACGGTGGCGGAAGCCACACCGCAGAGTCTCGCCACGATGATGGTGGGACGCGCAACCATCGCCACACCGTTGCAGCGCGAGCGCAATGCGTCCGATGAAGTAGTACTTGAGATCGATGGATTGCATGTGGAAAACGACATCGGCGTCGAAGTGGTACGTGCCCTTAGCCTCACGCTGCGTCGTGGCGAAATCGTCGGCATTGCCGGCGTGTCCGGCAATGGCCAGAAGCAACTGGTCGAAGTGCTGGCCGGCCAGCGCATGCCGTTGCGCGGCAGCGTGCGCATCGATGGCATGGCGTATCACGCCACCCGCTTGCAAATGCACGATCACAAATTGCGCTGCCTGCCGGAAGAACCGTTGCGCAATGCATGCGTCGCATCGATGAGCGTGGCCGACAATCTTGCGTTGCGCCGCTTCGACCAGACACCGTACTGCAGCGCGGGCGGGATGCTGCACCGCAAGGTATTCCGCCGTACCGCGCAAGAATGGATCGCAAGTTACGGTATCCGCACTCCCGGCACCGCCGCACCGATCGGTAATTTGTCCGGCGGCAATGTGCAACGCAGCGTGCTGGCACGCGAACTCTCCGACGCACCGCGCATCCTGATCGCCGCCAATCCATGCTTCGGTCTTGACTTCAGCGCCGTCGCCGAAATTCACAACCGCATCATGGCCGCGCGCAACGACGGCGCCGCCGTGCTGCTGGTCAGCGAAGACTTGGACGAAATTCTGGAAATGAGCGACCGCGTGATGGTGATCTCCGGCGGCACGCTGGTACATGAAACCACGCCCGCGAACGCGGATATGACGCGCATCGGGCAGTACATGGCGGGGCATTAGCAATGACGGCAATCGACGCAAAACCCTACCCCTACGAACTACCAGCGCAACCACCGGCTCTGATCATCATCGACATGCAGCGCGACTTCGTCGAGCCCGGCGGCTTCGGCAGCGTATTGGGTAACGACGTGGCGCCTTTGATGAACATCGTCCCGGCTATCGGTAAGCTGCTGGAAGTTTTCCGGCGGTTAAAGTTGCCGGTGGTCCACACCCGCGAAGCACATCGGCCCGATTTATCGGATTGCCCGGCGTCGAAACGCCTGCGTGGAAATGCAACATTGCGCATCGGCGACGCCGGGCCGATGGGCCGATTACTGATCGACGGAGAACCGGGTAACGACATTATTGCCGCACTGAAACCGCGTGCCGGCGAATACGACATCGCCAAACCGGGCAAAGGCGCGTTCTATG
Organism: Gammaproteobacteria bacterium; assembly: GCA_016200445.1. Taxonomy (GTDB): domain Bacteria; phylum Pseudomonadota; class Gammaproteobacteria; order SG8-11; family SG8-11; genus UBA6921. The sequence goes on from JACQEQ010000110.1 coordinate 2,016, forward strand.
CAACGCCCCTGCAAAGCTTGCTGCAAAAACACGGTATCACGCATTTGTTCATCACCGGCGTGACCACCTAAGTGTGCGTGCAAACCACCATGCGCGAAGCCAACGATCGCGGCTATGAATGTCTGCTGATCGAGGATGCAACGGAAAGTTATTTCCCCGAATTCAAACGCGCCACGCTCGACATGCTCACCGCACAAGGCGGCATCGTCGGCTGGACTGCGACCTCACGCGAGGTGATTGCCGCGTTAGAACAAACGTATGGTTGACGACACTGCCGATGCGCGCATCTTACTTAATATTTTTTCCGTTGCGTATTCAGAAAATAGTCACGACTGGAAACCTTTACGCACCGGCGTCGACATTGCATTGCTCTACGGTGGCGGTGGCGCTGCCGACGCACCCGCCGCTGCCTTGCTGCGCTATGCGGCCGGTGCCAGCGTGCCGCTACATGAACATTGCGGCTACGAACACATCCTGATCCTGCGCGGTTCGCAAAGCGACGAGCACGGTAGCTACGGCACCGGCGAATTAATCATCAGCCCGCCCGGAACGCGCCATAGCGTGACAAGCAAAGACGGTTGCATGGTGTTGGCCATCTGGGAGAAGCCGGTTCGGTTTGTGTAGCTGGCGAGCGTCCCAAAACTCAATCCAAGCTGAAACCCGCAAACGTTCGTTCGTCGATCGTCCCGGCTTCATTGACCGCGCATGAAGAGTTTAAAGCATCAGACCCCTTCTTTACCCATTGACGAACAGTAAAGCCTTTTCTATCCTTACCTAATCGACAATAGTAAAGAGGATGTGCCATGCCTATGTTGAGCCCGAAACGGCAGATTACGATCCCAAAAGAACTCTGCGACCGTCTTGATGTCCAGCCCGGCGATGAGATTGATTTCGTTGAGCATGCAGGGCGCATCACACTCATAAAGAAACAACG
>JACQEQ010000128.1 GCA_016200445.1 Gammaproteobacteria bacterium
GACGACGTGCAGAAGGTCCACGCCAACTTCGACATTCCGGAAGAGATCATGGAGAAGGTCGCAGCGGCGGGATGATCGCCTCGCTCACCGGACGTCTTGCATCGAAGCACCCGGGAGGAGTCGTCATCGATGTGCAGGGCGTCGGCTACGACGTCCTGATCCCACTCAGCACCTACTACCGGCTCCCCGACCCCGAGCAGCCTGTGTCCCTCACCATCCATACCCACGTCCGCGAGGACGCCATCCAGTTGTTCGGCTTTTCCACGTCGCGCGAGAAGGACGCGTTCCTGATGCTGCTCGGCGTCTCCGGCATCGGGCCCAAGCTGGCCCTGAGCGTGATCTCCTCGCTGAGCGTCGACGACCTCGCGGCGGCCATTCGCAACGACGATCAGAAAACGCTGGCGTCCGTTCCCGGCATCGGCAAAAAATCGGCCGCGCGCCTGGCGCTGGAGCTCACGGACAAGGTCGAAAAACTGGGCGCGGCCTCCGGCCCCCGCGCGACGAAGGCCGACGAGCCCTCCGGCAAGCTCATGGATGACGCCCTCTCGGCCCTCGTGAACCTCGGCTACAAGGCCGCCGATGTGAAGGACGTCATCAAACAGGTGCTGGCCGGCCGCAACGGCGACACGCCGCTCCAGGACCTCATCCGCGCGGCCCTGCAAGAGCTGGCGAAGTGAGGACTATCGCTCCCTTGCGGTATCTCCTCTATGCGTCACATTCATTCGTGTTGAGCCTGTCGAAACATAAAAATTCTAAGATTTCGTTAGCCCGATTGTACTTCATCAGTGTCTAAAGCATTGAAGAAGGCAACTATGTGCGTTCGCTGCAATACCGTTTCAGCTATCAAATTGTCACTGGTACGGTCATCTTCATGGTAAGCATGACAAAATGATTGAAAAGAATTTTGATATCCCTTTCGTGGCAGCGATGGCTTTGCGCGAAAAACAAATCCAACAGAACTACAGACCTATTATCGCTGTTCATAAGTGGTTTGCTCGTCGTCCAGGCACTCTTTTCCGTTCTCTGCTCTTATCTGAATTTACCGAAGGACCATTGCGCGAGCGCTATTTTGTAGCCAATAACTTAAAAGGCATTCGGGTTGCTGATCCCTTCATGGGTGGAGGCACACCTTTGGTAGAAGCCAACAGACTTGGTTGTGAAATTATTGGGTATGACATTAACCCCATGGCGTACTGGATTGTTCGCCAGGAGATCGAGCACCTGGATTTACAAGCCTACCGTGATGCTGCCAGCAAACTCATGTTCGGGCTCCAACAAAGGATAGGTCCGCTTTACCGCACCAGATGCCTTATATGCGGCATCGCGGACGCTCATGCAAAATATTTTTTATGGGTGAAAATCAGGCAGTGCAAAGAATGCGACAAGGATTTCGATCTGTTCCCAGGCTATCTGCTTTCGGAAGACAGGCGGCATCCGAAAAATGTTTTTATTTGCCCAGGATGCGGTGAGTTAAACGAGGCGACAGACAGGCAAAAACCAGGAAAATGTCATTCATGTAGCTCGCGGTTTTCTCTTTCGGGACCCGCCAAACGCAATCATTGCAATTGCCCACACTGCGGAGTAACCAATAGCTATCCCGATTCGCAAGCTGGTCCTCCCAGGCATCGCATGTTCGCCATCGAGTATTTCTGTCCTCAATGTAAAAGCGCGCATCGAGGTCGGTTCTTCAAAAAGCCTGACAAAGATGACCTGGCAAAGCTAGGGGAAGCCGAAGATATGCGGGCGAAGATCAAGGCAACATTTGTTCCCAAAGATCGGATTCCCCCAGGAGATGAAACGGATCGGCTTCATAGATGGGGTTATCGATACTATCGAGAGATGTTTAACACGCGGCAGTTGCTGGGATTGGAACTGAGTTGTCAAGCAATTGCAGCAGTGAAAGATGAAAGGGTGCGGAATGCTCTGGCAACCAATTTGTCAGATCTTCTGCGCTATCAAAACATGATTTGTCGCTACGACACAATGGCTCTCAAGTCTTTGGACATTTTTTCCATTCACGGCTTTCCCGTTGGCTTGGTCCAATGTGAATCTAATCTCCTGGGCATTACAAACGGAAGTCCAGGAACGGTTGTTGGCAGCGGCGGCTGGGTGAATATCGTCGGGAAGTATGCCAAGGCAAAGGCTTACTGCGACGAACCATTTGAGGTGCAGTGCAAGGGCAAAAAGGAAATCCAGGTGCCTGTCGTCGGGGAATGGATCGGGGATATGAGGAACGGGTCCCGAGAAACTGAAAAGCGCCGAGTGACATTGAAGTGCAACAGTGCCACTGACCCGAATATTGCCCCTGCATCCTTGGATGCTGTTTTAACCGATCCGCCATACTTCGGCAATGTTCAGTATGCCGAGTTGATGGACTTCTGTTATGTTTGGCTTCGTCAATTGGTAGGGCCAACGACAGCTGCTTTCCAATCTCCCTCAACAAGAAACGAAAATGAGTTGACTGGCAACAAAACCATGGATCGAGGGCTGCCCCATTTTACTGAAGGGTTGTCAAAAGTATTTTCTCGAATGGCAACCGCTCTGAAACCTGGCTCACCTCTAGCGTTTACTTACCATCACAACACACTAGAAGCGTACTTCCCTGTTGCTGTTTCCATCCTGGATGCAGGGCTGACTTGCTCAGCTTCTATCCCATGCCCTGCAGAAATGGGCGCCTCTATCCACATCAGCGGAACTGGCTCATCTGTAGTGGATACCATTTTTGTCTGCCGTTCGCATGGGAAAATACCGGGCCGGTGGATTGTCAATTCAGTCGAAGGGATTGCCGGTCTTGTTCGTGAAGATCTCTCTAGCCTGCGCCTGGGCAACGTGACGCCAACGCGCGGCGACATAAAATGCCTTATTTTTGGACATCTCATAAGGATGGCAATTTGGAAGCTTAGGAAATCATGGGATCGAACAAAGTCTATCGAGCATAGATTTTCAGCAGTTGCTAACCAGGTGAAAAAACTTGGTGGACTCGAAGCCATAGAACAGCGCCTTGGCCATAATTTCCTAAACGCGCCAAGGGTTCAAAATGCAATCGCACGCGAAGGTGAGGTTATGTATAGGACGCGCCAAAATGAAATTTCCTTTTGAGGTACCTTTCGAGCAAGTTCAGGCAAACCCTGACGAGTTTGTCTCAGCAGTGTTCTCTTGTCTAGAATCAGAGTTCCTCGTTTTACCAAAAGGCGATGGTTTCATTGAATACTCGGTGTTCGAATCCGGCTATGAAGCGCTGAAACGATCCACCAATGGTTTCAGCAATATCAACCCGACCAACACGTTCCGCGCAGCGTGCGATGCGCCAATCTCACTTATAGTTGTGCGGACCATACTCGGCTTCACGCCTCCCGAATGGGCTTACGTTGCTACTCAACGCACTGGGGTTGAGGTCAGCCAGGGATTTATTCGCACTTTGGACCGCAAAATTCGCATGGACCCATTAAAGCCTCTTGCAAAGGGTGGAGTAACGCAAGAAAGGGTCAAAGCGCTTATTGAAACCGCCTGCTCGTTCCTTTCTGAAGGCGCGCCCCACGTTGAGCCAGACAAGATTCATCGTCTCGATAAAGCAGACACCAGATCTGGTTCGAGCGCTATCAATACAATGGCAGGGATGGGTGTCCCCTACGCTATGCTTCTATACGAGCGCTTCTTAGGACGTCCTTTTGCGGGGCACCGCGATTCAGTATCGGAATTGGTCGGAGATTGCATGGAATCGGTAGTGGAGGACGCTTTAAGTAAAGCTAAAATCAGTTACAGAAAAACCAAGCGCGCCGAAAAGATAGCTGATTTCGATCAGACGCCAGACTTTATTATCCCCAGTGAATTTAACCCGAAAGTAGTAATCGAGGCGAAAATCACTGAAGACGATGGAACTGCCCGCGATAAGGTAACGCGTGTTCAACACCTCGACGCTCTAAGCAGAGCAGGACAGCCTTCGGGTCGTCCCAAATTTGAAGTCATTGCATGTATTGGGGGACGGGGCTTCGGGGTGCGGCGTGAAGATATGAAGAAGCTCCTCATTGCCACAAAAGGCAAAGTGTTTACTCAGAAAACGATGAATAGACTTGTAGAGTGCAGCAGATTAAAGGAGTTCAAATCCAAGCCGAAGATGCCATGAGGAATCCCAACATCCATGCCTGCCTCCCCTGATCGGATCATCGCGACGCAGCCGGCGGCGGCCGGCCGCAACGGCGAGACACCGCTCTCTGCCGTTGACTTGTTCTGCGGAACCGGAGGGCTCACACACGGTCTCATTAAAGAAGGCATCCGTGTCAATGCAGGTATCGATCTTGACCCATCGTGTCGCTATCCCTACGAACACAATAATCGTTCCCGCTTCATAGAGAGGGACATCAACCTATTATCGGGAGAAGAAATCTTACTTTACTATCCTGTCGGAGATATAAAATTACTCGTTGGTTGCGCGCCCTGCCAACCTTTCTCGACCTATACGCAGGGGCGCGACACACGTACAGATTGCAAATGGGGGCTACTCAACTCGTTCTCCAGGCTCGTCGACGAAGTGAGCCCGCAGATAGTCAGTATGGAGAATGTGCCGCAGCTGGAAAAACACGATGTATATGACCTGTTCGTTAGCCGACTAAAAAACCTGGGTTATGATGTAACTTCCTATCGGGTCTATTGCCCCCAATACGGCATTCCGCAAACACGCACCAGATTGGTGCTCTTCGCATCAATCTATGGACCAATTAACCTTATCTCTCCCACGCATAGCACGAATGATTTCCTCACTGTGCGCGATGCGATCTATCATCTAGAACCTATCGCTGCCGGCGAGTCATCAAAGCACGACCCACTCCACCGAGCCAGCGCGCTATCGACACTAAATCTGCGTCGCATGCGCGCATCGCGCCCAGGAGGAACTTGGAGGGATTGGAACAAAGCATTGGTGGCGACCTGCCATAAAACGACTCGTGGCACTACTTACCCCAGCGTTTACGGACGAATGGAATGGGACAAGCCCGCTCCGACTGTCACCACTCAATGCCATGGATTCGGTAACGGCCGGTTTGGCCATCCGGAACAAGACCGCGCTATCTCGTTGCGTGAAGCCGCCTTACTTCAGACCTTTCCAGAGGATTATGCTTTCGTAGAACCCGATGCGCGGGTCACATTCGCACAAATTGGACGATTGATCGGAAACGCCGTGCCAGTTCAGTTAGCCCAGACTATTGCAAGAAGCATTCTAAATCACCTGGAGAGGCACGATGCCTGAAGAACGTCCTTATAGCATGACATTGAGCCTCAATTTGCTCAATCACTTGGGCATCAACCTTTAATCGTTATTGTTGATGACGGTCACGGTATGACTCGTGCTGATATCAACGAAAAATATCTATTTGTCGGCTATAGCAGAAGAGAGCACGCTGGAGAGGCCGTTACTCCGAAATGGAAACGGCCGGTCATGGGCAGGAAAGGCATTGGAAAACTTTCTCTATTCTCAATTGCACACAAAATCGAAATCCACACAGTAAAAGACAGCAAAAAAAGCGGCTTCCGAATGGCGTTGGAAGACATCAAAGAAAAGATTAAATCTAAGGAGGCTACCTACCATCCTGATCCCATTGATGCAGCGGCGCATGACCTAGAAAATGGTACCCGGATCGTCCTGACTGAACTGAAGAAGACCCTGCATCAAACAGAAGGCGCGCTGAGAAAGCGCCTCGCTCGCAGATTCAGCATCATCGGCGATAAATGTCATTTTGCTATCAAGATCAACGGCGCACCTATCAGCGTCACCGATCGGGACTATTTCCACAAGATCCAGTATCTCTGGCGGTACGGTGATGGCAGTGAACAGTACCGGGATTATTGCAAGAACCTCGAAAACGATAACCCGCGTGCCGCCAACACAATTCCGTCTACAGACTACAGTGTTACTGGCTGGATCGGCACCGTTAAAGATTCCGGTGATCTCAAGGACGCTGATGTCAAGGACAATCTTAACAAGATCGTCATCATGGTCCGAGGCAAGTTGGCCCAAGAAGACATATTGGAGGATTTTAGCGAAGGCGGCATGTACACTAAATATCTAATTGGGGAAATCAGCGCGGATTTCCTCGACATTAATGACAAAGAAGATATCGCCACCACCAGCCGCCAAAAAGTCATAGAAGATGACCCGCGCTACATAGCGCTTAAAGAGTTCGTACTTAAAGAACTCAAACACATACAAAATTCCTGGACGACCCTTCGCAACAAAAAAGGCTTAGAAACAGCGCTGGAAATTCCTGCGATTAAGAGCTGGTTCGGAAGTCTCCCAAAGAGATACAAGAAACAGGCAGAATCTTTATTCGGAAAAATTAATCAGCTGACCGTCGAATCCGAGGAAGATAGAAAACGCCTATTGAAGCATGGCGTACTGGCTTTCGAAAGCCTTAAGTATAAAGACAATCTAGACGCCCTCGAGAATATTTCGGCTGAGAATTTAGCGCAAAACCTGCAAGTACTCGCTGATGTTTTCAATAATCTCGATGACATCGAAGCTACCCTATATCACCAAATCGTCAAGGAACGTGTGCAGGTGATAAAGACCTTGCAAGAGAAGGTGGAAAAAAACGCCTTGGAAAAAGTGGTGCAGGAGTTCCTGTACAAGCACATGTGGCTTCTCGACCCATCGTGGGAACGAGCAACAGAGACTCCGTTGATGGAGAAACAGGTAGCCAAATTGTTCAAAGATATCGATGGCGACCTGACCAAGGCAGAAAAGCAATCGCGGCTAGACATCAAATACCAGAAAGTCTCAGGCAAGCATGTCATTATCGAATTGAAGCGACCCGAGCGAGTCGTAAGCACACCAGAGCTCTTGAAGCAAGTTGACAAATACCGAAACGGCCTTCGCAAATTGCTCGAAAAGAATGGGAGGCCGAATGAACCATTGGAATTCGTTTGCGTTGTAGGCAAGGAACTCAGCGATTGGAAATCAAAAACGGGCCACAAGGAATCAGATGAGATCCTGAAGTCAAAGGACGCGCGAGTCATCATGTACCAAGAACTCATCGATAATGCCTACAAAACATATCAGCAATTCCTAGAAAAAGATGTGGAAGCAGGCAAAGTTTACGACTTGATCCAAAGCATCGATACCGGAACTTTATTCGGAGAAGCCTGACAAAAACTGTTGGCAATCTCTATGGCAGATACCGTTTCCAAATCGGTCCGACGAAAAATTATGGCTAGCGTTCCACAAGCACATACAAAACCAGAACGAATTGTGCGTTCAATGCTCCATGGCCTTGGATATAGGTTTGGGCTACATAAGCGAAATTTACCAGGCAGTCCGGATATCGTTCTCACACGTTACAAATTAGGGGTTTTCGTTCATGGATGTTTCTGGCACCAGCATTCCAAATGCAAGTATGCGCGTCGGCCCAGCAGCAGGCTCGATTATTGGGAAAACAAATTGGACGAAAACGTCGAACGAGACAAAAGAAAACTTGTTGAATTGAAGCACCTGGGCTGGAAAACACTCATTATTTGGCAATGCGAAACAAAGAGCATCGCTAGACTGCGCAAGAAAATAAGCCGATACATGTTAGAAAGATCAAGCAAAGATAAACATGCCTGCCCCCCCTGATCGGATCATCACGACCCAGCCCACGGACGACGAGAAGAGCTTCGAGGCCTCGCTGCGGCCGCAGACGATCGGCGAGTACGTCGGCCAGGCGCGGATGAAGGAGTCGCTGCAGATCTGCATGGACGCGGCCAAACAGCGCGGCGAGGCCCTTGATCACTGCATCTTCTACGGCCCGCCGGGCGTCGGCAAGACCACCATCGCCAACATCATCGCCAGGGAGATGGGCGTGGCCATTCAATCCACCTCCGGCATCGTGCTGAACCACGCTGGCGACCTGGCGGCGATTCTGACGAACCTCCAGCGGGGCGACGTGCTGTTCATCGACGAGATCCACCGGCTGTCGCGGGTCGTCGAGGAGTTCCTCTACCCGGCGCTCGAAGATGGCGCGATCGACTGGGTGACGGGCAAGGGGCCGGGCGCGCGCTCGATCCGGCTCGCCATCAAGCCGTTCACGCTGATCGGCGCGACGACGCGCTACGCGATGATG
>JACQEQ010000036.1 GCA_016200445.1 Gammaproteobacteria bacterium
AGCAATTTCGCCACAGCGAGGTACAGACCCATCGGAATTTCCTTGTCAAGCTTGGTACTGTAGTAAAGCGCGCGCGCCAGCGGCGGTGCTTCAATCACCGGGACTTTATGTTCCTCGCCCAGCGTACGGATATGCATGGCGATCAAGTCCATGCCCTTGGCCACTACGACCGGAGCATGGGACTTGCCTTGGTCGTAACGCAGCGCTACCGCGTAATGGGTCGGGTTCGTGACGATAACGTCCGCCTGCGGAACGGCCTTCATCATGCGGCGCCGTGCCATGTCGCGCTGGAGTTGCCGAATGCGCGCTTTCACTTCCGGACTGCCTTCGGACTGTTTGTATTCGTCGCGGATTTCTTGATACGACATGCGCAACTGGCGCGTGTGATCCCACAGCTGGAATGGCACATCAATCAGCGGTAGCAAGACCAGTGCGCAGCTCAATAGTAAGAACGTCCACGCCGCCAAATGCGCTGCGTGGCTGGCGGCGCTGTGCAACGATTCGCTACCCAGCCCCAGCATGCTATCCACTTCGCTCCACAACACAATGACTGCGATGGCGAGAATGAACGAAAATTTGATTAGCGCTTTGAATAACTCCAGCAAACCGCGCCATGAAAACATGCGCCCCAATCCGGTAATGGGGTTGAGCCGGCTAAATTTCATAGAGATTTGCTCGGAGCTGAACGTCCATCCGCTGAGCAACAGCGGGGCGCCCAACGCGATCACGACCGTTACGATCAACAGCGGTAACGCCGCATAGAATCCATCTTGGAACAAGCTACGCAGTGCGTGAGTCATGGCGCCGGGGTCAAAAATTTGCGCGCGCGTCAGGATTAATCCAGTGCGAAATAATTCCGCCAAAGCGCCCATGAATTGATTGCCGAACATCAGCATCATCGAAGCGGCGCCCACTAACATCAGCGTGGCATTTAATTCTTTTGAACGCGGCACCTGCCCTTTTTTGCGCGCGTCTTCGCGGCGTTTGGGCGTTGCCTGTTGCGTGCGTTCCTGGCCTTCGCTCGCCGCCATGTTTAGAAACTCCGGGTGAGGATCTGGCGCACGCCTTCGATGCCGGTTTCAATCGCCTGCACGAACTGCGGCACAACCACGGGCAGCGTCACTAACATCACAATAAAGCCGACCAGCAACGTGACGGGAAAGCCAACGCTCAAAATATTGAACTGCGGCGCGGCACGCATGATGATACCGAGCGCGACATTGACGATCAGCAAGGTCGTAATCGCAGGCAGCGCCATGAGCACCGCCCCTTTAAACATGTGGTCGGCCCAGGCAACGAGCTGCCAAAATGTGTCGCGATCAAGCCCCTGCGCGGCAATCGGCATAGTCGTAAAGCTGTCTGCCAACTCACGAATAATCACCAGGTGTCCGTTCAACGACACAAACACCAGCGACAGCAACACCACGTAAAATTGACTGATGACCGGCGTTTGCACGCCCATCTGCGGGTCGACCACTGACGCGAAACCCAAACCAATTTTGGTCGCGATGATTTCACCGCCGATCACGAATGAGCTGAATACCATTGCCATCAACAAGCCGGTAGCAGCACCGATCACCAGCTGCTGTGCAATGATGGCTAACGCAGCCAGACTGATCGGGTCAACCTCCGGCACGCTAGGCACGTTGGGCGCGATAATCATCGTCAGCGCAAGCACCATGAATATTTTAATGCGGACCGGAACATAGCGCGCCCCCAGCACCGGCGCCGTTGCGATGATTGCCGCAATGCGAAACAGCGGCCACATATAGCCGCCCACCCAGGCATTAATTTGTGTTGCGGTGAAGTTCATGCCTCAGATTCATCCTATGAGATTCGGAATGCTTTCGATCAGGCGGCTGGTGTAGTCCATCAAAATTCCCAGCATCCACCCGCCTGCAAACAGAATGGTCACGAACATCACGACTAACTTAGGTACGAAGCTCAAGGTCATTTCGTTGATTTGGGTCGCCGCCTGAAACATGCTGACGAGCAAGCCGATGCCCAACACGGGCAAGAGAATCACCGCCAGTAACAAAATGGACACTTCGATGGCTTCTTTGCCGACCGTCATTACCGATTCAGGGGTCATATCAACCTCGATTTAAAAAAAGCTTGCCGCCAGCGTGCCCATGATCAATGACCAGCCGTCGATCAACACGAACAACATAATTTTGAACGGCAGCGAAATGATCATCGGCGACAACATCATCATGCCCATCGCCATCAGAATGCTGGCCACCACCAAGTCGATAATCAGAAACGGTAGAAACAATAAGAAGCCCATCTGGAAGGCAGTCTTCAATTCGCTAGTGACAAACGCCGGTAGCAATATGGTGAGGGGTACGTGCTCGGCATCAATATTGTCGAGGCGAGCGATGTTGGCGAACAACTCGATGTCGGGCGTGCGGGTTTGATTGAGCATGAATTTCTTGAACGGTGTAACCGCTTTGTCCAAGGCTTCTTGCGCGGGCATTTTATCGTTGAGGTAGGGCTGCGCGCCGTCGCGGTATGCCTCTTCGAACACCGGCGACATAATGAAAAAGGTGAGAAATAACGCCAGTCCGACTAACACCTGGGTCGGCGGTGTCTGCGGCAAGCCCATTGCCTGGCGCAAGATGGCCAGCACAATCACGATGCGCGTGAACGAGGTCATCATGATCAACGCCGCCGGCAGAAACGACAGCGCCGTCATTAATATCAATACTTGGATACTCAGCGAATAAACTTGCTGGCCTTGCGCGTTATTGGTCACCGTGAACGCGGGGATGCCCAAGTCGGCAGCGTTCGCATACGGCGCCAGCAATGCCAAAATTACGCATGCGAACAACAGCGGAACCTGCGATTTACAGCGACCAAGTCGTGACGTTGTCATTTTTTCATCTGACTATGCAGCAGTGCGCTGAAACGTTGGGTCA
>JACQEQ010000129.1 GCA_016200445.1 Gammaproteobacteria bacterium
TTCGGCGTTCGGCGGCATCATCGCATTTAATCGGCCGCTCGATGCGGTCACGGCCAAGACCATTGCCGAGCGCCAGTTCGTCGAAGTTATCATCGCACCGGGCGTATTGCCGGAAGCGCGCGCGGCACTCGAAGTCAAAAAAAATGTGCGTGTGCTGGAATGTGGCGCTTGGCCCGCGCACAGCACCGGTGGCTGGGATTACCGGCGCGTCACCGGCGGTCTGCTCGTGCAGGATCGCGATCTTGGCATGGTGGCGGAGCGTGACTTAAAGCTTGTCACCCAACGCAAGCCGGCGCCGCAGGAACTGGCCGATCTGTTGTTCGCGTGGAAGGTCGCTAAATTCGTGAAGTCGAACGCTATTGTGTATTGCAAAGACCACATGACGCTGGGAGTGGGTGCTGGCCAGATGTCGCGCGTGTACAGCGCGCGCATTGCCGCAATCAAAGCCGCTGACGCAAACCTGCAAGTAAAAGGCTCGGTGATGGCCTCGGATGCGTTCTTCCCGTTCCGCGATGGCATCGACTCCGCTGCTGAAGCTGGCGTGGCCGCCGTGATTCAACCCGGCGGTTCGATGCGTGACGATGAAGTTATCGCCGCTGCTGATGAACACGGTATGGCGATGGTGTTTACCAGTATGCGCCACTTCCGGCATTAGTACCGATGAAAATCCTCATTATCGGCAGTGGCGGACGCGAACACGCATTGGCATGGAAAATCGCGCAATCGCCCAAAGTCGCACGCGTGTTTATTGCTCCCGGCAACGCCGGCTCGACGCAAGAAAATAAATGCGAAAATGTCGAGATCGGCGCCACGAATATCGCGGAGCTGTTGCGCTTTGCGCAACGTGAACACATTGCGCTCACCATTGTCGGTCCGGAAGCGCCGCTGGTGTTGGGTGTGGTCGATGCGTTTCGCGCTGCCGGCTTACGTTGCTTCGGCCCCACCCGGGCTGCCGCGCAACTCGAAGGGTCCAAAGCCTTCACCAAGGATTTTCTGCACCGCCACCACATTCCCACCGCTGCGTACGGCAACTTCACCGACGTTGCGCAAGCCGTAGCCTACATTAAGCAACACGGGGCACCCATTGTCGTAAAGGCCGACGGCCTGGCGGCGGGCAAAGGCGTGATCCTGGCCGCGACCGAACAGGAAGCCATCGCCGCCGTGCATGACATGCTGGCTGGCAACAAATTCGGCGACGCCGGCCATCGCGTGGTGGCCCAAACACCGGCGGCATGGGCGCGTATTCACCGGCGCCGGTCGTAACCCCAGAAATCCACGCATGTATCATGCGCGAAGTCATGGAACCCACGGTGCGCGGCATGGCAGCTGAAGGTCATCCCTACACCGGATTTTTGTATGCGGGCGTGATGATCGATGCGCACGGCACTCCCAAAGTGCTGGAATTCAACTGCCGCTTCGGCGACCCGGAAACACAGCCGATCATGATGCGTTTACGCTCGGATTTCGTAGAGTTGATTGAAGCGGGTCTCGACACACGCCTGCATCAAGTCACAGCGCAGTGGGATCCTCGCGCCGCGCTCGGCGTAGTAATGGCTGCTGGCGGTTACCCCGACCATTATCGCAAAGGCGACGTCATCCATGGTCTAACCTCTCAGGAACACGCCGACACGAAAGTGTTTCACGCCGGCACCACGAAAATAAATAGTCAAATCGTGACCCACGGCGGCCGGGTCGTATGCGTGGTGGGTTTAGGCGACACCGTGTTACAAGCACAAACCCGTGCATATGCGGTCGTCAAACAAATTCACTGGGACGGCGCGTACTACCGCAACGACATCGGCTATCGCGCCATCGCGCGCGAACGTAAATCTTAAAATCAAAATCCGCTCCCTTATGACGCGGATCAACATCAGGAGATAACAGATGAGCAAATCCTTCGTCGCCATCCTCATGGGCTCGGATTCCGATCTCCCCACGATGCAAGGCACCTTAGACGTGCTGAATAAACTCGGCGTGACCCACGAAGTTAAAATCACTTCTGCGCACCGCACGCCTGACGCCACCCATGCCTACGTCAAAGATGCCGACGCACGCGGCTGCGCGATATTCATCGCCGCCGCCGGTTTAGCCGCGCATCTGGCGGGTACCGTCGCTGGCCTCACGATCAAACCGGTGATCGGCGTGCCCATGGAAGGCGGCCCCCTCAACGGCTTCGACGCACTCCTTTCCACCGTACAAATGCCCGGCGGCATTCCGGTCGCAACCGTCGCCATCGGCAAGGCGGGTGCGAAAAATGCGGGCTACTTGGCCGCACAAATGCTTGCATTAAACGATACCGCACTGGCAACCCGCATCAAAACCGAGCGCGATGTAAATGCAGCCGAGGTGCTTGCCAAAGATCAAGCCTTGCAAGGCAAGCTGCGCAAATAGTTAGGCAGGAATAATCACGCAGGTCGCGTACCCCAAAATACTCTCTGCGTCAGAAATTTAGGCGATAGTCGAGGTAGATTCAGCGCAAACGTTATTCTGTACATATCGAGGCTCGATGTGGTTTCACTCGTCAGGGAGTTTCCGGTAAATAGTTCTACAAATTTGGACCGCAGCTTCCTCATCTGGGTAGCAATGCTAACGTTGGCCTGTCTGTGGCCGATCTGGGCGTACCGCTTTTTGCCAATGCAGGATTACCCGCAGCATTTGTTCATCGCCCAGATATTGTCAACCTTCGATTCGCCCGACTTGAATTGGCAGCAAAACTATGAAATGAACCCTGGCCTCAGCGCTTACCCGCTGACATACGGACTGCTGCGCTGGATTGCGGCACTCACCAACATTGAAGCCGCAGGCGCAGCGTCATAAACCGGCTGCAAATCATCCCTGGAGAAAACCCATCGGCACGTCCGCCCACGATGGGCCAGGCGCTACTTTGTAACAGCAGGAAAACATCCTGAAACGGACATTTCTACTTTGCAGGATTGCGGACATTTTTATTTGGGGCTGACACGCTGCGCTTCATGAACCATCCCGACGAACTCGAACCGTGGCACATCAATTTCGCTGTCGTGACGTATGCCAATGAACTTCAAATGCTATTTCCGCCCGCGCAATGGGCACCGCTCTACCATGAAAACGGCGCCTCGCTCGTCATCCGACGCACTCTGCAAAACGCCGAAATCATTCGTGACTACGAAACTCACTACTACCTACCGTTTCGCTATTCATTTGATGACTTCCGGCGCCTCGCCACCGATTCGCGCATCTACCCGCGCTTGATGCATGAGATGAGTACCTACCTCGCCTATCGGCGCGATCCGCGAGTCAGCGTGTTATTTGCTGAATTGCTGCAACACGCCGGAAATTCATTGCCTGTTGAACAACGTGCGCGCCTAGTCGAGCGCGCGTTGCGCTTCAATTCAGAGGATGGCAATCTCCAGCAATTCGCTCAACCACACGCGCTTTAGTCGCCACACAGAGCGCCCCGACCCCTACGGAGAAATCGTATGAACACAGAGAATTCAATCTTGATCGGCAAGGGCGACACCGCGCAAAGACTGCTGTTGAAATATGCGAATCGCCACGGTTTGATCGCCGGGGCCACGGGAACCGGTAAAACCGTGTCGCTGCAATCACTGGCGGAAGGTTTTTCAGCACACGGTGTGCCGGTATTCATGGCCGATGTGAAAGGCGACTTGGCCGGAATAAGTCAAGCTGGTGCGCCCAATACTAAATTGCAAGAACGCGCTCTCACATTGGGAGTGAGCGACTACACGCCGCAAGCTGCACCGACTGTCTTTTGGGATTTGTTCGGCGTGCAAGGTCACCCGATCCGCACCACCATTTCTGATTTTGGTCCGTTATTATTAACGCGTTTGCTAGAACTCAATGACACACAGGAAGGTGTATTAAATATTGTATTCAAAGTCGCCGATGAACGCGGCTTGCTGTTGCTTGATCTGAAAGATCTGCGTGCAATGCTCAATTTCGTTGCCGAAAATGCTTCTACGCTGGGCAGCGAATACGGCAATATCAGCAAGGCTACGGTCGGAACCATTCAACGTCAGCTGTTAGTGCTTGAACAACAAGGCGCTGAACATTTTTTTGGTGAACCGGCACTCGATCTGCACGATTTGATGCGTACTGCACCGGATGGCCGCAGCTTTGTGCATGTGCTTGCCGCCGATAAACTCATGCAGAGTCCTCAACTCTATGCGACGTTTTTGCTCTGGTTACTTGCTGAGTTATTTGAGCAACTGCCGGAGGCAGGTGATCTGGAAAAACCGAAACTGGTGTTTTTCTTCGACGAAGCCCATTTGTTATTCGACAGCGCGCCGCAGGCATTGGTGGAGAAAGTCGAACAAGTCGTGCGATTGATTCGCTCTAAGGGCGTCGGTGTTTATTTCGTATCGCAAAGTCCGCTCGACATCCCCGAAAATGTGCTTGGCCAATTGAGTAACCGCATACAACACGCGCTGCGCGCCTTCACCCCCAAAGATCAAAAGGCGGTGCGCGCCGCCGCGCAAACCTTTCGCGCCAATCCCACATTCGATGCTGCGCAAGCTATCATGGAACTGGGCGTCGGTGAGGCGCTGGTCTCGACATTAGGTGAAGGCGGCGTACCTGGTGTTGTTGAACGCGCATACATCCGTCCTCCACAATCACGCCTCGGCCTGGTCACTCCCGCAGAGCGTCAAGTTCTCATGCAACACAGTCCATTGCTTGGGCGCTATGATCAAATGAGCGACCGTGAGTCGGCCCATGAAATGCTCAAAGCAAATAATAATCCTGTGTCGGCAATGGAGGAACCGTTAGGAAAATCATCCCCGACGCGTTCCGCACCGGCAGCGCGCAACACCGGCGCCGAGCTGTTAGAGACTGTCGCTAAAAGCGTATTACGCACGGTTGGAAGCTCACTTGGTCGTAGCATCGTTCGTGGACTACTGGGCTCGATTTTAAAACGATAACGGCAAATGGATTTTTGGGTTAGAAGCTTCAACATTGCCCGCGCCTTCGCCACAGTAATTACCTCGCGTGGCTGGCCGGCACTTGCATGTGTGGTGGTCTCGCTACTAGTTACGTTCCCGGTTACCGATCCAGATACTTACTGGCATCTGGCCAACGGACGTGCCATGGTTGAACAAGGTCGTATCGTTAACGAAGAAATTTTCTCATACACGCAAGCGGGCACAGCATTCAGTAATCATGAGTGGCTCGCCCAGATCGTTCTATATCTCTCGTATCAGTTAGGCGAGTGGTGGGGCGTGATAGCGCTGCGTTTAGTGCTCGCGTTGTGTGTAACTCTACTGGTCTATGCAACATGCCGACGCCTCGGCACCCCCGCTGCGCTTGCTTGTATTGCATCCATCATTGCGGTGTTGTGTGGCTTACATCGCTACTCACCGCGGCCTGAGCTGTTTTCCTTAATTGGTGTGGCGTGGCTGGGATTTTTTATACATTCATTCCAACAGCATTTTATTTCGAATCGTGCTGCGTGGACTTTACCGCCATTGATGCTTGTGTGGGATTGGTTACACGGCGCGATCTTTGGGGTGCTCATACTCAGCGCGCTTGCGGTTGGGGAAAATATAAAGCCTACGTTATTAAAATGGTTCCCTGATTCTGCGCTGTTCTCGACATTATCGCCGGAGCGCCGTCGTACCCTCAATATTTCATTACTCGTAACGTTGATCGTGATGTTGCTCAATCCCTATGGCTTGTTGTCATACGACATCTTTTTCGACTTCGTGCACGGCAACGCGCTGGTCAATATCATTGCCGAATTCACCTCTCCTTCGTGGCAGAGTTACCGCCCATTTTGGATTTTTCTTGTCATCGCCAGCACGCTTGTCGCATTAAATTGGCGGCGAGTCGACCTTACATGGTGGTTACTGCTGGTCCCATTTACCTATCTTGCAATGCGCTATCTGCGCATGATTGAGATCTATTGCATCCTTGCCGCACCTATTGTTACTGCGTTACTAACACATGCCATGCGCTCTGCTGTTGTGAACAAAATTATGTTGCCTGGGATTCGCAACGGTATGGCGGCAGTAGCGGTGATCGGTATAACTTTGTATATCGGCTGGAGCAAATTCGCAGATAATTCTGCTTTCACGCGTTTCGGCATCGGAACAGATACCACCTACTATCCGGAAGGGATCGTGCGCATGATTAACGACATCGGATTATCTGGCCGCATGTACAACACTGGTCATCTGGGAGGATACCTTGCTTTCTATCTCTCGCCTCAAAACAAAATCTTCCAATACAACCACCATACTGTATTTGGCAATACCTGGCGCTGGGTGACAGATCCACACAGCTTAGATGTATACGACATTGATTTCGCGATAATTAGCGAGGAACCCGAGTTACGCATGTTCCCTGCCGAACAATGGGCAATCGTCTACAAAGACAAAAAAGTATTTTTATTATTACGCCGCAACCTAGAGCACACAGCGTTGATCGGGCGATATGAAGTCCACTATTTTCTCGCCAATCAAGCTGCACTCACTGAACTGGCGGGCAATCCACAGATATATCCACAACTCATGTTGGAAACCAGTACTTACCTCACCTACCGGCGTGACGCGAAGGTTGCTTACACATTTGCAAACTTGATGAATGTTCCAGCCAGTTTCACACTTGGCGGAGTACGCGAACAACTGCTTAGTGCAGCCTGTAAGGCAAATGCGGATGATTATGCGTTAAATTGTCCAAGAACTTAGCCAGAATAGTGACCACACGGATCACAACACATATAGCCAATAGTTAAAGTACCGACTCATTCAAAATAATTTCGGTACTCTTACGTAGACGCTCGGTCAAATCCTTCCAAGCTTTTTCAGCCATTTCTTTGCGCAATAGGTCCTTAGCAGGAGCCTCGACGCGTGGCAACTCATTCACGCGCGCCACTTCACGGTCATCAAGACGGAATATCGCCACACCCTCAAGCAGAAACACCGGCTCTGAGACGTCGCCTATTTTCATCTTGTCTAGTACTTCAGCCGCATTACCGCCCATCATACCTTTATGTATGTAACCCATATCGCCGCCCGAAGCAGCCGTGTCGTCACCAGAATGAATACGCGCCAATTCCTCAAAACTTTGCCCCTGTCGAATTTTGCTGGAGATTTCACCCGCAGTTTTCGCAGCTTCATCCCATGCCGGACCACCTGCCGATGGATCAACCTTCAACATGATCATATGCACCTTTACGCGCTCAGGTGCAGTAAATTTATCTTCATTCGACTTATAGTAGTTTTGTATTTCAGGGCTACGAGGCTCGTCTACACTACGAACTTTTGATTCGAGCTGCTTGACTAAGCTATCAAGCTCATACTCTAGACGAGCTTGCTTGAGTAATTGATCCTTATGTTCCTGCCAATAGACATCTTTCTTTTTTTTGCGCTCGAGATTCTTGATATGTATCTCGACATCTGACTTATCAGGGACAATTCTGCGGCGTTTTGCCTCCTGTACATATAAGACTTTATTGACCATCTGCGTTGCAAGATCACGCCGAAATTTCTTGAGCTCTTTATCTGGAATCTTCCCGTGAAAAAATTTTTCCTTCATACCTTTCTGAAGCTGTTCGTAATAATCAGCCAGTAAAATCGTCTCAGCTCCTACTTTCGCTAGGTAGTTAAGTGGTGGTTTTTGGTCAACATTCACACCCGCTTTTAATGGCGTAACATCAGCGGCAAAAATGGGATTGAAAATGGCCGTTACATATAGAAGTAACAGTGTGAGCATACGGGTAATAAAGAATGAGGAAGCAACTCTGTCGGTATGCAACAACATATGATCGTATCCAGCAATACGTAAAAAACCTTGGCAAGCGGTAGTTTATATCACGAACCACAAATGACTACGCCGTGTAACCTTACAGTTTCCTGTCAGGATACAC
>JACQEQ010000122.1 GCA_016200445.1 Gammaproteobacteria bacterium
GAGCATAATCTTTTCGTCGAGCCATCGCGTACGCACTTCGATCGCGGGCGGCATTGGCGAGTTCGCGTTGTTCCGGCGCAGGTCCTCAACGAATTGGTCGCCTGCGAGCCGTCGCGCGAACGGGTCGTAGAACAAAGCATGTGATCGCTCGCTCTCGAGCGCCCTCATACCGGCGACCCATAACGCTGTTCTTTCGATGTCTCTCATATACGCCCCTGTTTTGTCCTTACCTGACTTGTCGATGAGTTATACATGTGCGACACACGATTCGCGAAGCTATACAATTTGGATAATCCGACTACTCTTCAAAATCCGCATCATCTCCACTTGGTCTTGTTTCTAAAACCGCAGAAAGCTAATTTCTGGATTAAAAACGCGATTGAGAGCTTCCACTTGCTTTTCAATGCAGAGAAAATCTATGCATTTCCATGAATACCCTCATATGTCTATCAAAGCTCCGAAAATTTTGCGAAACGTGGAACTTTTAAAATACCTCCTTCGACTATACCTATTTGCCGCCCATCGAATCGACGTTGTCTTTGCAGTTCACGCTACGCGTTAACTAATAAGTTTCGCCATCCTAACTGGGATCCAATACCAGCATGGTTTGCATGTGGTCTAGCGCAAATCTACGACGTTTGATGCACGTTGCTTTGTGTTGTGGGTGCTTTGGTAATCTTAACAACTAGTTCGAGACGCGAGCGCACATTAAGTAGACGCATTAGGTCAAACAAGTAATTCTTGACCGTGCCGTAACTTAGATTTAGTTTTGTTGCGATCTGCTTGTTTGAGCAGCCGATTAGCAATAGGTCGATGATATCGCGCTGACGGTTTGTTAGAGTATAACCGCTTGTCCTTGTACTGGGCGACGTGTGGTCTCGCCGCAGATGCATGTTATCGTAATTGTCCACCCTACTTGACACCTTCGCTATTTCTGCAAGACTACTCGCGGACACCCCTTCTAATAGAGCCGTCTTTTTGTCACTACCGTTCTTTCTTCGAGGACACCCACGACAGACGTAAGGCCCGTTCCGACGTAGCTGATTAGTGATGTTGCTTTCCGGAATTGGATGTCCGCACCGGCAGAAATCGATTGTCTCTAGCCGACAAGTTTGGCACATTAGATGGGCTCGATCATAAACGGACTCAAGGAAGTGGACTCCGCAATTGCACGTCAGTTCGACTAGAGCGCGCCTTTCGAGTAAGCGGATTACAGACCAAAATTGTTCGAAATTCACTGCCGGCCCGTCCTTGCTACCTTGATACATTTGAAGGTAGTGCTCATAGACATCAAGATAGATCCGCGCCAGCTCCACCCCCGTCGCATCTGGTCGTATATTTACCTTTTTTTTATACATCATCACGAGCATCGCCGCCTGCAACATTCGTACAGGCGACACCAGGAACCACCCCACCGAATAGGATAAGCTATAACCTTTTTTGGCTATGGCCTTGAGCTCAAGTTGATAGTGGTCTACTTCCTGCCGGACAATTGCACGGACGGTTTGCTCATCTGACAAACCCAAAATGTCACAGATTACGTTCGTCTGCGCGCCGCGTATCGCCAAAGCGGCGATTGCTTGAATGACTCGTGGATCGGCAATTTTCCCATGACCGACGACTGCTCTCGGAAGGCAATTTAGCGGAGAATTTGTTGTTGGTAGCGCGAGATATTCGACAAGTTTCATATTGCCCCCCCCTGGCACAAGGCTAAAAGCCGAAGATGATCATTGATTATGGATTTCCAGGTATCCCCACCACTCTCGTAGTTAGCCATCCGTCTCCACAATTCGGTATTTCGGCCAAATCGCAGATCCCAAATTGGCGTTTGTATCGCGGTGGCGATATGCATCGCACGATCGTGGGTAAGATTTGCCAATATCCCCTTAACTTCTTCTGATATCGCGAACTGTGTCAATGCAAACTCTTGACTTGCGGCTGCCACATCTCGTGCGTGAAGAAGTACCCACCTGTTACAGGTCTGAATTAGCTGCGCTCTGTCCGCCCCAGTTTCCATTTTCTCCTCCAGCACCCTCTTTCAAATCGCCCACGTCTACACCATAAGTTGGTGATCATAAATTAGGGGGCGATTCAGAGTAAGTATCCCCCGGCAAAGCCGGGGGGCTTTAGTTTGTGAGCCGCTCAAAGCGGCTGAAAAAACCAGACCATCCCTCTCACAATGCTTTTTGCGTAACGAGTACGCCTGAAGCGTCCGCCTTTAATTAGCTATCCGTTCTTGCCGATGCACGTCCGTTGAATTCAACTTCATCGACTTCATTCACACTGAAGCGCTCTATGTTTGTCAACATTGCTGCCTTCGGCGAAAAGCACACTCCAGTAAATGTCAAACTGCTACTGCCACCCCCGGCAGAGCCGGGGGGTCTCCCTTCGTACTAGTACTACTGTGTCACAAACCTATTCATTCTTCCGCCCACACCACGGGCAGCGTTCAAGTCGCGCGGCCAGCGCGGCGGCGAGCGTCAGGCGCAGCGTGGCGATCGATTCGGCGACGTGGCGCTGGCGGCGCACCGCGCGGCCGGAAGTTTTTGGGTAGGGCAGGC